>NZ_BCBG01000102.1:0-182587 GCF_001320485.1 Pseudomonas sp. NBRC 111130 | reverse complement strand
GGGCGGCGCTCGATCTCGACACCCACGAAGATCCATCGCCCTGCACTTAGATGCCATCACTCGACTCATCCGAATCCCACAATGGGATCCTCATGCCCCCAGGAAAGCGTACTGCCAATTCTAGATTCGCCCCCAGTACCTCAAGGTGTCTGCGCAGCTTCGATATGGGCATGTCTTCAAGCTGTCCCTCGCCTACCAAATCTTCCTCAATGCCCAGTTGCCTTCGAAGCGCAACGAGAACGGCATCATCCATTTGATTCGCATCAGCCCCCATGCCTGACTCCCTCACGTGAAAAATTTCTCTCCGAATCCTGAGCTTGCGACAAACATCGCGATAGCAGGTAATTCAACGTCTTGAAGTAAGAATTGCGCTTATTTTTCGTGTGAAAAATCCATAGCCCCAGTGATTAACGCTGGCCAAATGCCGCCTCAGATGGGAACCTTTACCGCCACGGAGACGTCCATCCCCCTGCAACCCGCTTCGGTTGGGGGGCTAGTGTCATCAGCTTTTTCGGGCCCGACGGGGTTCGGCTCATGGCCTGAGCGCAGCCTGCGGCTGCTTCACGCTGCTACTCGCGAACACACCCACCGCCGCCAACCAAGGGCGGCAATAAAAGAAGTGTGCTCGCCGACAACACAAGGAGTCCGCCTGTGGCTACACGCTACGGAAAAGGGCTGTTGGGATGGGCCGCCGTGCTCGTCATCCTGGCCCTGCTGATCCACTGGATCGGTATCGACACGATCGCGCGTTATCGCGACGATCTTGGGTTCTACCTGCAAGCGCACCTGGTCCTGGTGCTGGCTTCGATGGCGGCGGCGCTGGCCGTGGGCATCCCCGCCGGCATTGCGCTCAGTCGACCGCACCGGGTCGACAAAGCCGAGCGCTTCATGCAGTTCTTCAACGTTGGCAACACCATCCCCCCCCTGGCCGTTCTGGCCATCGCCCTGAGTATCCTGGGCATCGGTGCCGGGCCTGCGATCTTCGCGCTGTTCCTCGCCTCTCTCCTGCCTATCGTGCGCAACACCTACGAGGGCCTGAAAAACGTGCCCGCCTCGCTCAAGGAAGCCGCCACCGGCATCGGCATGACCCCACGCCAACAACTCTGGCAGGTGGAACTGCCCAACGCCGTGCCGATCATCGTCGGTGGCGTGCGTGTGGCCCTGGCGCTGAACGTCGGCACCGCACCGCTGGCGTTCCTGATCGGCGCCAACAGCCTGGGCAGCCTGATCTTTCCCGGCATCGCCCTGAACAACCAGCCACAACTGCTGCTCGGTGCCGCCTGCACCGCCTTGCTGGCGCTGGTGCTGGACGCTGCGGTGAGTTTCTCCAGCAAGCGCTGGCTGGAACGTGGCCTGGCTGGATAACACGAGGGAACCCATGACCAAGAGAATCGCCTTGCTGCTGGGCGCGGCCCTGTTGTTTGCAGGATTTGCCCAGGCAGCGGAAAAACCACTGATCCGCATCGGCGCGCGGGTGTTCACCGAACAGACCGTACTTGCCGAAATTACCGCGCAGTACCTGCGCGCCAATGGCTTCGACGTACGTGTCACCTCCGGCCTGGGCAGCAGCATCGCACGCCAGGCCCAGGAAACCGGCCAGCTCGACCTGATGTGGGAATACACCGGCGTGTCGCTGGTCTCGTACAACCACATCGACGAGCGCATGCCCAGTGCCGAAGCCACCTACGCCAAGGTCAAGGAACTGGACGCGAAGAAGGACCTGATCTGGCTGACCCCATCGAAGTTCAGCAACACCTACGCCCTGGGCTTGCCCAAGCAGGTGGCCGAGGCTTATCCACAGGTCAACACGATCAGCGATCTCAACCAGGTGCTGCGTGACGAAAGCCAGCGCAAGCACCTGGTGGCGCTGGACACCGAGTTCGCCAACCGTCCGGACGGGCTGGTCGGCCTCAAGGCGATGTACGACTTGCAAGTGGGCCGCGCCAACATCCGCCAGATGGATGCCGGGCTGGTCTACACCGCCATGCACAACAACCAGGTGTTCGCGGGCCTCGTGTACACCACCGACGGCCGCCTGAGCGCGTTCAACCTCAAGCTGCTGGAAGACGACAAGCACTACTTCCCCGACTACACCGCCGCCCCGGTGGTGCGCAAACAGGTGCTCGACGCCAACCCGAAACTGGCCGGCCTGCTCAAGCCGCTGGCCGAGCGACTGGATGACGAAACCATGCGCCAGCTCAATGCCAAGGTCGACGTCGAGCATCAGAGCCCGACCACGGTGGCCGCCGCCTTCCTGCGTGAGCACCCACTGCAAAGCGAGGTACAGCCATGAGCCTGCTCGACACATTCGCCCACCTCGATTGGGCCCAGGTGCTGCAGCTGACCTGGCAACACATCATGCTGGTTGGCATCGCCGTGGGCCTGGCGATCATCGTCGGCGTGCCGCTGGGTATCCTGATGACGCGCTTCCCGGCCGTCGCCGGCCCGCTGCAGGCCAGTGCCACAGTGCTGCTGACCATCCCGTCGATCGCCCTGTTCGGCCTGCTGCTGCCGTTCTACTCGAAGTTCGGCCAAGGCCTCGGGCCGCTGCCGGCGATCACCGCGGTGTTCCTCTATTCGCTGCTACCGATCCTGCGCAACACCTACCTGGCGCTGACCAACGTCGAGCCCGGCATCCGTGAAGCAGCGCGGGGCATCGGCATGACCTTCGGCCAGCGCCTGCGCATGGTCGAGCTGCCGATCGCGGTGCCGGTGATTCTCGCCGGCGTGCGCACCGCCGTGGTGATGAACATCGGCGTCATGACCATCGCCGCCACCATCGGCGCTGGCGGCCTGGGCGTGCTCATCCTCACCTCCATCAGCCGCAGCGACATGTCGATGCTGCTGGTCGGTGCCGTTTTGGTCAGCCTGCTGGCGATCATCGCCGACCTGCTCCTGCAAACCCTGCAACGTGCCCTGACTCCAGAAGGACTGCGCTCATGATCGAACTCCAGAACCTCAGCAAGACCTTCAACGTCAACGGCAAGGACGTCAAAGCCGTCGACTCTGTAAGCCTCACCGTCAACGAAGGTGAAATCTGCGTATTTCTCGGCCCATCGGGCTGCGGCAAGAGCACCACGCTGAAGATGATCAACCGCCTGATCGCACCGACCTCGGGCCGGGTGCTGATCAACGGCGAAGACACCAGCGCGCTGGACGAAGTCACCCTGCGCCGGCACATCGGCTACGTGATCCAGCAGATTGGCCTGTTTCCCAACATGACCATCGAAGAGAACATCACCGTGGTCCCGCGTCTGCTCGGCTGGGACAAGCAGAAGTGCCACGAGCGCGCCCGCGAGCTGATGCACATGATCAAGCTCGAACCCAAGCAGTACCTGCAGCGCTACCCCCGCGAGCTGTCCGGTGGCCAGCAGCAGCGCATCGGCGTGATCCGGGCGCTGGCCGCAGAAGCGCCGGTGCTGCTGATGGACGAGCCGTTCGGCGCGGTCGACCCGATCAACCGCGAGATGATCCAGAACGAGTTCTTCGAGATGCAGCGGGCGCTGAACAAGACCGTGATCATGGTCAGCCATGACATCGACGAGGCGATCAAGCTGGGTGACAAGATCGCCATCTTCCGCGCTGGCAAGCTGCTGCAGCTGGACCATCCGGATACCTTGCTGGCGCACCCGGTGGATGACTTCGTGAGCAACTTCGTCGGCCAGGACAGCACGCTCAAGCGCCTGTTGCTGGTACGTGCCGAGGATGCAGCGGACAACGCGCCTTCGGTAAGCCCGCAGACGCCGGTGAGCGATGCGCTGGAGCTGCTCGATGAACACGACCGCCGCTACGTGGTGGTGACCGACGGGCAGAACAAGGCGCTGGGGTATGTGCGCCGGCGTGACATGCACCGCCAGCAAGGCACCTGTGGCGACTTCCTGCGGCCGTTCAATGCCACGGCGTCGCATGACGAGCACCTGCGCATCCTGTTGTCGCGGATGTACGAATTTAACCGGGCGTGGTTGCCGGTGCTGGATGCCGAGCAGGTGTTCCTGGGTGAGGTGACGCAGGAGTCGATTGCGGCTTACCTGAGCTCGGGGCGCTCGCGTGGGGCGAAGACCAGCATTGTTTCGCCGGCCGAGGCGGTGGCTTCGTAATCGCTGGGGGCGCTTGGCGCCCCTTTCGCGACACAAGGCCGCTCCTACAGGAAATCGCGTTCCTCTGTAGGAGCGGCCTTGTGTCGCGAAAGGGCCGCATAGCGGCCCCGGCGATCTTGGCTCAGAACCCTACACTGGCCTGCACATAGAAGGTCCGCGGCTCACCCACATAGATGCCGGCATTGTTGTCGCTCGAACGCGTGAAGTACTGCTTGTCGAACAGGTTCTTCACCCCCGCCGCCAGCTTCAGGTTGGACATCTGCGGCCCGAACGCGTATCCACCACGGGCATGCCAGGTCACATACCCCGGAATATCACCATACTGCCCATCGGCACTCGGCTCGGTGATGTAGTCGCCGTTGAAGCTGCCATCGGCATTGATCCCGGTCCCCGGCGCACGCTGCTTGGACTGGGCGTAGGCATCCAGATTCCAAGTCCAGCGGTTGATCGCATAGCGCACCCCGGCAGTGGCCACCTGACGTGAATAGAACGGCAGGTCACGGCCCTTGAAACCGGGAATATCCCCTTCATAGGTCGCGCGGGTATAGGTGTAGCCACCGCTCACCGACAGGCCGTCCAGACGCGGGTCCAACCCGGCCAGGTCATAGCGCACCGACGCCTCGATACCCTGGTGCTTGGTCGCGCCGAGGTTGGTCCATCCCACGTCGTTGCTGATGTACTGCAGTTCGTCGTCGAAGTCGATGTAGAACGCAGTCAGCTCACCGGCGAAGCCGCCGTTGTCATAACGGGTCCCCAACTCGTAGGTCTTGGCTTTTTCCGGCTCCAGGCCGTTGGCCGTGCTGTTGCCGGTGCCGCCCTGGCCCAGCTGGAAGTACTGCAGGCTGCCGAACGAGGTCTCGTAGTTGGCGAACACTTTCCACGCATCGGAGATGTGGTACATCACGCTCAGCGCCGGCAATGGCTCGTTGCTGGTGATGCTGCGGTTCCTTTCCGCTACCGGCTGGCCGTTGGCACCGAGCACCGGGCGGTCGCGCCAGTCGGTATTGATGTGTTCGAAGCGGATGCCAGGGGTAATGGTCCAGTTGCCGACATCGATCTTGTCATCGATATAGTAGGCACTGGCTTCGGTGCCACCGCTGCGGTCCTGGAACACGTGACCGTCGGAGGTCGGCGTGGGCGTCGGCACATTATCGATCAGCGCCAGGCGGGTCGACTGCTCGCGCATGGCTTCTTTCAGGTAGCGATAGCCGACACTGACTTCCTGGGTGGTAGGGCCGGCGAAGAAGATCCGCGACACCCGTGGCTCGATGGCGAAGGTGTGGTAGTTGCGCGGGTAAGACGACAGGGTCTTCATGTCACGAGCGGCGATGGCGCTGCCACGGAAGCTGTCGGTGTAGTAGGTCAGCACTTCGAACTGGGTGGCATCGTCGAGCTGGCGCTGCCACTTGAACGACACGTCCTTGCGCCGGCCGGCGAAGTAATCGTAGTCGCGCAGCGACTGATACGGGTTGCTGTCGTACTGGGCCTGGGTCAGACCACCGGGCATGTCGGCACGGCCATCGTAGTAGTGGAAGTTGAGCCAGAACTCGTCGACGTCGGTCGGTGCCCAGTGGGTCTTGAGGATGACGTCGTCGATGTCGTTGCCGTTGTTGCTTTCCCGATAGCCGTTGCCGTTCACACCGGTATAGAGCAAAGCCACACCCATGCCATTGTCGGCGGTGCCGCCAACGAACGCCGACTCGGTGTGCTTCCAACCGCCATGCTGAGAGGTTTCCAACGTGGTGGACAGTTCAGCCGAGGCCTTGTCGGGAATCGCCCGGGTCACGAAGTTGATCACCCCGCCGACGTTCTGCGGGCCATAACGAACAGAACCCGCACCGCGTACCACGTCGATGCTGTCGAGGTTGCCCGAGGAGATCGGTGCCATCGACAGCTGCGGCTGGCCATAGGGCGCAAAGGCTGCCGGAATGCCGTCGATCAGTACGGTCGAGCGCGGCGACAGGCGCGAGGTCAGGCCACGCACACCCACGTTCAGCGACAGGTCACTGCCACCGGTGCCGTTGCTGTCCTGCACCTGCACCCCCGGGATGCCGCGCAGCACGTCACGCACGTTCATCGCGCCCTTCTCTTCCATCGCCTCGCGGCGAACCACGGTACGTGCGCCAGGGTGGTTCTGCACCACGGCCTGGTCGGCATCACCCAGCCAGTCACCGACCACCTTCACATCGGTAGGCGCCAGCTCCAGGCTGCCGGTGGTGAGCGTGCCGGCAGCCTGGGCCGGTTTCACCACTACCGTGTCTTCGGACTTCTCGTAGGTCAGGCCGCTACCCTGCAGCAGTTGCTGCAGGGCCTGCTCGGGCGCCAGGTTGCCGGACACCGCCGGGGCCTGCTTGCCGGCTACCAGTTCGGGGCTGAAGAACAGCTGCAGGTCAGTCTGCTGGCCCAACTGGCTCAGCGCCGAGGCCAACGGCTGCGCCTGGATCTGGATTGTGCGCTCGGCCTGTTCGGCCTGAACGTTCACGGTCACGGCGCTGACCGCCAAGGCCAGCGCCAGAGCGCTCAGGCGTGGAAACGCTTTGTTGTTGTTCACGTCGTCGAAACATCCTGAAGAAGGAATAAACGCCAACCGCGTGCGAATGTAAATGCTTGGCAGTTGCAGCTGGCGGGGAAGACGAACGAGCGGAAAAAAACCTGAATCTATTTCGCGATTATTTCGCGAGAGCCGTCTTCATGGGCCTTGATCGCCACCGGCAGGATGCTCGGCAAGGCGCGCAGCAGCGCGTCCGTGTCATCGGTGCTGAAGGTGCTGGAGAGGCGCAACTGGGCGACCTTGCCAGGTGCCACGCGCAGCGGTTGGGCACGGTAGCGCGATACTTCGGCCACGACCTCGGCGAGGGTAGCGTTGTCGAACACCAGCTTACCCTGGCGCCAGGCGGTCAGTGCGCTGGCGTTGACTGCATAAGGAGCGGCGACCTTGCCGTGCGTGTCGATGTGGGAACCTTGGCCAGCACTCAGTTGCGCCAGCGAGGCATCGCTGCCCTGCACACGCACCGAGCCCTGCTCGACCGCCACCCGGGTAGCGGCCGGGTCCAGGCGCACATCGAAGCGGGTGCCGGTCACGGTCACGCTGCCCTGGGCGGTGTCGACCACGAACGGGCGGCTGCTGTCGTGGGCGACGATGAACATCGCCTCGCCTGCGTTCAACTGGATGTGCCGACGGCCTGGGCTGAAATCGACGCGCAGCTGGGTGGCGCCGTTGAGTTCGAGGTGCGAACCATCGGGCAACTCGACCTGGCGGCGCTCGCCAAAGGCCGTCTGCAACTGATCCTGGTGATTGAGCTGCTGGTAGTGCCAGCCCGTCCAGCCCAGCCCCAACGCTACCACCGCCACACTCGCCGCCAGCGCCAGGCGCAACAAGCGCCGCTCTGGCAGCTGGCGTACCGGGTCCGGCTCGCACAGCGCTTCGAGGCGCTGGCGCGGGATCAGCTGCGCCGCGCTCCAGACCGTGGCCAGGGCATCGTACTCGGCACGGTGGCTGGGGTCGGCAGCCAGCCAGGCACGTAGCTGCCTTTGCAGCGCGGCGTCGCGCGGCGCGTCCTGCATGCGGACGAACCACGCGGCCGCCTGCTCACGGACGGTCTCGGAACCGTGCTGATTCATGGGAAAGGTCTCCTGACTCATCGTGCTGACACATCCAGGTGCTCACGCAGATGTCGGAGCGTGCGAATCATATACTTTTCGACCATGTTCTTGGTCAAACCCATGCGCTCGGCAATCTCGGCCTGGCTCAGGCCTTCAAGCTTCTGCCAGATGAACACCCGGCGGCAGTTCAGCGGCAACTCGGCCAACGCCCGCTCGACGCTGTCGGCCAGTTCCAGGGCATGGACGTAGGCTTCCGGATCGTCGCTGGTAGCCACGCCTTCATCGAAGGCCTCCAGCGCCAGGCTCTGGCGCCGGTCTTCGCGACGGAAACCATCCACGGCGATGTTGCGGGCGGTCTGGTGCAGGTAGGCACGGGGCTGCCCGACCTGTTCGCGCGGGTTTTCCAGTACCCGGACAAAGGCATCGTGGGTGAGGTCCTCGGCCTGCTGACGACTGCGCAATTTGCGCGTCCAGGTGCCGATCAGCTCATGGTAGTGGTCGAGGAAGCCTTTGTGTCCGGACACGGTCGGGGTCGTCAGGGAGGCGGATAAGGGTGCGAATAGTAATGTTTCTCATCCATAACGGCAAATCTGCCCGACGGTAACAAAAAATTTATCGTGTTTTTCATGTACGGCAGTGCCAGGAAAATGTGGCCATAAATATGAACACCTGAGGCCTTTTCGCGGGCACGCCCGCTCCCACAGGAATCGCTTGATGCCTGTAAAAAGGGGCTTGCCTGCACAGGGGTCAAAACGCTCCATTCCACAATTTTTTACGCTTGAAACACCCAGGGGAACATCAGGTGGTCATGCGAGTCGGTTATTCAATGGGTAGGGCGCCGTTCCACGACGATCGCCCCCGGATTGCCTGTTGATTCTGCATTCTTCACGCCCTAAAGTGCGCGCCGAACGTCCATGCTGGAAACGATCCATCCGGCTCAAGTACTGAGTAGGCGAACCAAAGTGGGGATACGGAGGACGTTCAGTTTGCAGCCACTTAATCATTCAGTTTGCCCATGGAGTCCCTGAGCATGTCGATCCAGGTCGAAGACTATTTCGCGCGTGACACCTTCCAGAAAATGAAGGCGTTCGCCGACAAGCAGGAAACCCCGTTCGTACTCATCGACACCCAGATGATCAGCCAGGCCTATGACGACCTGCGTGCTGGTTTCGAATTCGCCAAGGTGTACTACGCGGTCAAGGCCAACCCGGCCGTCGAGATCATCGACCTGCTCAAGGAGAAAGGTTCGAGCTTCGACATCGCCTCGATCTACGAGCTGGACAAGGTCATGGGCCGTGGTGTCAGCGCCGACCGCATCAGCTACGGCAACACCATCAAAAAATCCAAGGACATCCGCTACTTCTACGAGAAGGGCGTGCGCCTGTACGCCACCGACTCGGAAGCCGACCTGCGCAACATCGCCAAGGCCGCACCGGGCTCGAAAGTGTACGTGCGTATCCTCACCGAGGGCTCGACCACGGCCGACTGGCCACTGTCGCGCAAATTCGGCTGCCAGACCGACATGGCCATGGACCTGCTGATCCTTGCCCGTGACCTGGGCCTGGTGCCTTACGGCATCTCCTTCCACGTCGGTTCGCAACAGCGCGACATCAGCGTGTGGGACGCGGCCATTGCCAAGGTCAAGGTCATCTTCGAGCGCCTGAAAGAAGAAGACGGCATCGAGCTGAAGCTGATCAACATGGGTGGCGGCTTCCCGGCCAACTACATCACCCGTACCAACAGCCTCGAGACCTACGCCGAAGAGATCATCCGCTTCCTGAAGGAAGACTTCGGTGACGACCTGCCAGAGATCATCCTCGAGCCAGGCCGTTCGCTGATCGCCAACGCCGGTATCCTGGTCAGCGAAGTGGTGCTGGTCGCTCGCAAGTCGCGCACCGCCGTCGAGCGCTGGATCTATACCGACGTGGGCAAGTTCTCCGGCCTGATCGAAACCATGGACGAAGCCATCAAGTTCCCGATCTGGACCGAAAAGAAAGGCGAAGCCGAAGAAGTGGTCATCGCTGGTCCGACCTGCGACAGCGCCGACATCATGTACGAGAACTACAAGTACGGCCTGCCGCTGAACCTGGCCATTGGTGACCGTCTGTACTGGCTGTCGACGGGTGCCTACACCACCAGCTACAGCGCAGTGGAATTCAACGGCTTCCCGCCGCTGAAGGCTTACTACCTGTAATGCAGAACGGGGCCGAAAGGCCCCGTTTTCATTTTGTGCTGTCCTGTGCCCGCGAAGAGGCCGGTACAGGCGAAATCAGGCCTGGCGCCGCTGCAGCTCTTCGGCATAGCTCCCGGCAAAGGCCATCAACATGGGTCCCGCCCCCTGCAAGGTCACCAGGGCACTGCGCAGGAAGTTCTCATTCCCCTCGACTCGCGCCCGCTCCAGCCAGGTCGCGGCCTCGGCCAGCTCACCTCGCTCGATCAGCACCATCGCCAGGCTGAACATCCCGCGAAAATCCCCCGCCTCGGCCGAACGCCGATACCAGCGCACCGCCCGCACCGGGCTCGGCGCCGTGGCGATACCATGCTCCAGGTAACGCCCATACAGGTTCATCGACTTGGCATGGCCCATCTGCGCCGCCTTTTCGTAACAGGTCAGCGCCTGGGCCTGGTTGGCCGGCAGGCCACGCCCGGTGGCCAGCAGGTTGCCCAGGTTGTACAGCCCCCAATCCAGCCCGGCATCGGCCGCCCGTGCATAGTGAATGGCCGACTGTGCCAGGTCCACCTCGCCACCCCAGCCATGCTCCAGGCAACGACCGAGCATGTTGTGCGCCATGGCGCTGCCGCCCTGCGCGGCAATGCCGAACCAGCGCCGGGCAACACCGGCATCCTGCTCGATGCCACGCCCGTCGAGCAGAATCTGCCCGAGCAGCAACTGCGCCTCGACCATGCCCTCCCCCGCTGCCGCCAGGATTGCCTGGGCCGCCTTGCCGGGGCTGTGTTCGAGCATGGCCTGCAGGCCGGCAGCATCCACCACTTCTTCACGACGCAGCTGATAGGACACGGCTCAGACCTCGGCCCAGCGGCGCAGCAGGTTGTGGTAGGTGCCGGTCAGTTGCAGCAAGGACGGGTGGTCCGGCACATCGGCGGTCAGTTGCTGGATGGCATTGTCCATCTCGAACAGCAACGCCCGCTGGCTGTCCTCGCGCACCAGGCTCTGGGTCCAGAAGAACGCCGCGTAGCGCACGCCACGGGTTACCGGGTTGACCTTGTGCAAGCTGGTGCCCGGGTACAGCACAAGGTCGCCGGCCGCCAGCTTCACCTGCTGCACGCCATAGGTGTCCTGGATCACCAGTTCACCGCCGTCGTAGCTGTCCGGTTCGCTGAGGAACAAGGTCGAGGACAGATCGGTGCGCACCCGTTCCGGGCTGCCCTTGGGCTGGCGCAGGGCGTTGTCGATGTGGAACCCGAAGTTGCCGCCTTCGCGGTAGCAGTTGATCAGCGGCGGAAACACCTTGTGCGGCAAGGCCGCCGACATGAAACGCGGGGTCTGCCACAAGCGGTCGATCAGGGCGCTGCCGATTTCCTTGGCCAGCGGGTGCCCTTCCGGCAGTTGCAGGTTGTGCTTGGCTTTAGCCGACTGGTAACCGGCCGTGACCTTGCCATCGGCCCAGTCGGTTTGCGCCAGTGCCTCGCGGATACGGGCCAGTTCATCGGCGTCGAACAACCCTGGGATATGAAGCAGCATGCGGCAGCACCGTCAAGATCTGTAAAGGCTCAATGATATTGATTCCCTTTTACGCAGCACAAGGCCTGACTGTGCCTTAGACGATTCAGTGTCCATAAATCGTAAAGAGAATATGTAAAGATTGTAAATTTATAGCGAATGGTAACGAGTCTCAATTGTGCCTTACAATCCCTTACATTAACATCCGCGGCCTTCACACCTTGGGGAAGGCCTACAACAATGCGTCACGTACCATCTGCAGTGAGTTCACCACGCCTGATCGTCACAGCCATCGGTGTCGCCTTCAGCGCTTGCGGCGCCTATGCCGCCGATCCGGCCGCCAGCACCGCCATCACCCTCGACGCCACCAGCGTCGATGGCAAGGCTGAGCCAGCCAGCACCGATTACAAGGTGGAAAAGGCCTCCTCGCAGAAGTACACCGCCCCGCTGGTAGACACCCCGCGCTCGGTCACCGTGATCCCGCAGCAAGTGATCAAGGACACCAACGCCCTGACCTTGCAGGACGCCCTGCGCACCGTGCCCGGCATCACCTTCGGTGCCGGCGAAGGCGGCAACCCGCAAGGCGACCGGCCGTTCATCCGCGGCTTCGACGCCCAGGGTGACACCTACCTGGACGGCGTGCGTGACACCGGCGCCCAGACCCGCGAAATCTTTGCCATCGAATCGGTCGAAGTGGCCAAGGGCCCGAACTCGGCCGTTGGCGGCCGCGGCGCTGCCGGCGGCACCATCAACCTGGTGAGCAAGCGCGCACACTTGGGCAACTCGCTCGACGGCGCCTGGACCTGGGGCAGCGACCAGACCCAGCGCTACACCTTCGATGGCAACTACCAGTTCAGCGATACCGTTGCCGGCCGCCTGAACCTGATGACCCACGAAAGCAACGTCGCCGGCCGTGACAAGGTCAATTACGACCGCTGGGGTATCGCCCCGTCGCTGGCCTTCGGCCTGGGCACCGCGACCCGCGTCAACCTCGATTACTACCACCTGGAAAGCGACGACCTGCCGGACTCGGGTATTCCGTACAGCATCCCGACCGCTGGCAGCGCCGCGCGTACCTCGGCTCACCCGAGCAAGCCGAACGACGGTGGCGACAGCGACAATTTCTACGGCCTGACCGACCGCGACTTCCGCAAGACCCGTGTCGACATCGCCACCTTCTCCATCGAGCACGACCTGACCGATGCGCTGACCATCAAGAACACCTTCCGTCACGGCAACAGCATGCAGGACTACATCCTGACCCAGCCCGACGACAGCAAGGGCAACGTCAACAACGGCAGCGTCTGGCGTCGCGCCAATACCCGTGTTGGCAACACCTCCACGACCACCAACCAGACCGACCTGTTCGGTGAGTTCTACCTGGGTGGCCTGAAGAACAGCTTCTCCACCGGTATCGAGCTGAGCCGTGAAGAAAGCGAGCGTGAAACCTACAACGTCGACACTGACACCGTCCCAGGTGGCGCCGCAAACACCAATTGCACCCCGGGCATGATCGGTGCTACCAGCGGCTACAACTGTACTTCGCTGAGCAATCCGAACCCGGATGATCCGTGGAACGGTGCAATCTCGCGCAACTACGCCGGTACCAACACCAAGAGCAACACCCGGGCCATCTACGTGTTCGATACCCTCGAACTGTCGCCACAGTGGCTGCTGAACATGGGCCTGCGCTACGACCACTTCGACACCCAGTACCGTGGCTACAACGCCGACGGCAGTACTGCGGTAAGTTCCAAGGGCATCGTCTCCAAGGGCAAGGACACCAGTGAGTTCGTCACCGGCCAGCTGGGCCTGGTGTGGAAGCCGGCCGACAACGGCAGCATCTACGTGTCCTACGCTACCTCGGCCACCCCGCCAGGCGCCTACCTCGGCGAAGGCATGGAAGGCAACCCGCTGGGCAACACCACCGACCGCAGCGGCAACCTGCTCTCCAGCGACATGGAGCCGGAAGAAACCACCAACTACGAAATCGGTACCAAGTGGGACCTGTTCAACGAGCGCCTGTCCCTGGCTGCGGCACTGTTCCGTACCGAGAAAGAAAACGCGCGCGTGCAGGTGAACACCACCACCTACGAAAACGTCGGCGAAACCCGCGTGCAGGGTATCGAGCTGTCCGCCAGCGGCAAGATCACCGACAAGTGGCAAGTGTTCGCCGGCTACACCTACATGGAAGCGCGCCAGATCGACGGCGGCCCGCTGGGCGCGGCCAACGACGGCAACCAGCTGCCGAACACGCCGAACAACAGCGCCAGCCTGTGGACAACTTATTCCATCACGCCGAAGCTGACCGTCGGTGGCGGTGCGTTCTATGTGGATGACGTGTACGGCAGCGTGGCCAACACCACCATGGTCGACAGCTATGTCCGCTACGACGCCATGGCCGCTTACAAGTTGACCAAGAACGTCGACCTGCAGCTGAACGTGCAGAACCTGACGGACAAGGTGTACTACGACAAGGCCTTCTCCACCCACTTCGCCAACCAGGCGGCCGGGCGGACTGCACTGTTGACCACCAGCGTCCACTTCTGACGAAACACCGCCGAGCCCCGTTCATACCTGTGAGCGGGGCTTTTGCGTATCAAGGCATAATGCCCGCGCTGCGGTCCGCGGCATCAAGCAACACAAGGTGATGGATGTGGTGAAGAAAACGCTGTTCCAACTGCACTGGTTGTTTGGCATCACCGCCGGGCTGGTGCTGGCATTGATGGGCATCACCGGTGCGCTGTACTCGTTCCAGGAGGAGCTGTTGCGCACCTTCAACGCCGATGTGCTCAAGGTCGAGGTACGCGCCGAAGGCGTGCTGCCAATGGGCGAACTGGTGCGCCGCGTCGAGGCCGAGCAAGGCGACAAGGTGTCGATGCTGTCGGTCGACGTGCGCGAAGGCAACGCCGCGCGGGTGTTCTTCACCCCGCCACCGGGCGAGCGCCGCGGCGCGCTGCGCTATGCCGACCCGTATACCGGCGAACTCAAGGGTGATGCGGCCGGGCAAGGCTTCTTCAACCTGATGCTGACCCTGCACCGCTTCCTCGCCATGGGCGACACTGGCCGGCAGATTACCGGGGCCTGTACCCTGATGCTGGTGTTCTTCTGCCTGTCCGGCCTGTACCTGCGCTGGCCGCGCAAGGCGCTGAACTGGCGCACCTGGCTGGCCCTCGATTGGGCCAAGAAAGGCCGTGCCTTCAATTGGGACCTGCACGCCGTGGCCGGTACCTGGTGCCTGCTGTTCTACCTGCTGTTCGCGTTGACCGGGCTGTTCTGGTCCTACGAATGGTACCGCTCTGGCCTGAACAAACTGCTGGCTGACCAACCCGCTGCCGGGCAGCAACAAAAGCGTGGCGAAGGCCGTGGCCGCCATGGGCAGCCCAAGGTCGACAAGAACGCGCCGCCACTGGTGGTCGACTACGACGCCATCTGGGCCAACCTGAAGGACGCCGCCGGCCCAGGCCTGGCCATGTACAACCTGCGCCTGCCGCCGGCAGGTGGCCAGCCGGCCAACCTGTTCTACCTGCTCGAAGGCGCCGCCCACCCGCGCGCGTTCAACACCCTGGTGCTCGACCCGGCCACTGGCCAGGTGAAAAGCCACGACCGCTACAGCGACAAGTCATTCAAGGCCCAGCTGCTGCAGAGCGTCTACGCCTTGCACGTTGGTGAATACTTCGGCCTGCCGGGTCGCATCATCGTCACCCTGGCCAGCCTGACCATGCCGCTGTTCTTTGTGACCGGCTGGCTGCTGTACCTCGACCGCCGCCGCAAGAAGCGCCAGGTGCGCGCCGCCCGCAGCATCGTCGATGGCAACCAGGCCAGCGGCGACAGCTGGCTGATCGGCTTCGCCAGCCAGAGCGGCTTCGCCGAGCAACTGGCCTGGCAAAGTGCCGGGCAGTTGCAGGCAGCAGGTTTGCCGGTTCAGGTTCGAGCCCTTGGCGACCTGCGCGAAGAAGACCTGCGTCAGTCCCGCCGTGCGCTGTTCGTGGTCAGTACCTTCGGTGATGGCGAGGCGCCCGACAGTGCCCGTGGTTTCGAACGCAAGATCCTCGGCCAGCCGTGGGCACTGAACAATCTCAGCTATGCCCTGCTCGCCCTTGGCGACCGCCAGTATCCGCACTTCTGTGGCTTCGCCCGGCGCCTGCAGGCGTGGCTTGGCGAGCGCGGTGCCAGCAGCGCATTCAGCCCGGTCGAAGTGGACAACGCCGACCAGGCCGCACTGCAACAGTGGCAGCAGGAACTGGCGCAACTGACCGGTGCTCAACCGGTAAGCGCCTGGCAACCGCCAAGCTTCGGCAACTGGACCCTGGTGCGGCGCGATCTGCTCAACCCGGGCAGCCAAGGCCAGCCGGTCTACCTGCTGGGCTTGCAACCTGAAGAGCCCGCCCGCTGGGAAGCCGGTGACCTGGTGGAGATCCTGCCGCTCAATGGCCAGCCACGGATCGACGCGTTCCTTCACGGCATGGCATTGGACGCCATGGCCAGCGTACAGGTCGAGGGCCTGCAGCAGACCTTGAGCCAGGCATTGGCTGGCCGTCAGCTACCGAGCCGTCGCGATCACCTGCTTGGCCTGCATCCGCAGGCACTGGTCGATGCGCTGGTGCCGATCGGTAGCCGCGAGTACTCGATCGCCTCGATCGCCAGCGATGGCGTGCTGGAACTGATCGTGCGCCAGGAGCGCCATGCCGACGGCAACCTCGGCCTGGGCTCCGGCTGGCTGACCGAGTACCTGCCACAGGGCGGCAGCTTGAGCCTGCGCCTGCGCCGCAACAGTGGCTTCCATCTACCCGAGATGCCAGCACCGATGATCCTGATCGGCAACGGCACCGGCCTGGCCGGCCTGCGCAGCCTGATGCGCGCGCGGATCAATGCTGGCGAGCAACGCAACTGGCTGCTGTTCGGCGAGCGCAACCGGGCACACGACCTGCTGTGTGGCGCAGAGCTGCAGGGCTGGGTCGAGAGTGGCGACCTGGCGCGGCTGGACCTGGCGTTTTCGCGGGATCAGGCCGAGAAAGTGTATGTGCAGGATGTGTTGCTGCAGCACGCCGAGGAATTCAAGCGCTGGGTGGCTGACGGGGCCTGCTTGTATGTCTGCGGTAGCCTGCAAGGCATGGCTGCCGGGGTTGATGCGGCGCTCAACGGCTTGCTGGGAGAAGAAGCAGTACAGCAGTTGATCGAGGATGGGCGCTATCGGCGGGATGTGTACTAAACAGCAGCACTGATCTGTGTGGGAGCGGCCTTGTGTCGCGAAAGGGCCGCAAAGCGGCCCCATCAATATCTGCAGTTATGCTGAAATCCTGGGGCTGCTTCGCAGCCCTTTCGCGACACAAGGCCGCTCCCACAACGGGCCAGTCTGGCTTTAGTGCAACTCGAAGGTATCGGCATCCAGGTTGGCCGGGAACTTGGTGCGGTACGCGCCCAGCTCTGCAGCACTCAACACCGCAGTGAATACCCCGTCCGCCTCCCCTGCGCTGAGCAGGCTCTCACCCTGGAAGTCCAGCACCTGGCTGTCCCCGGAGTAGGCAAAGCCCTTGCCGTCGGTCCCCACCCGGTTCACCGCCGCCACGTAGCACAGGTTCTCGATGCCCCGCGCCGGCAGCAGGCGGTTCCAGTGCTGGCGCCGCGCTGCCGGCCAGTTGGCGGTATACAGCAGCAGGTCAGTGTCCTGGGCATCACAGCTCCACACCGGGAAGCGCAGGTCGTAGCAGATCAGCGGGCGCACCCGCCAGCCCTTGACCTCGAACTGCACTTGGCGCTCACCTGGTGTGTAGTGCTTGTGCTCGCCCGCCATGCGGAACAGGTGACGCTTGTCGTAATGCAGGATTTCGCCATCCGGCCGCGCCCACAGCAAGCGGTTGCGGTGGCTGCCGTCGGCGGCCTGGATGATCACGCTGCCGGTGATCACCGCGTCGATGCGTTTGGCCTGTGCCTTGAGCCACTTGTAGGTCGGGCCGTTCTCAGGCTCGCACAGGGTTTCCGACTGCATGGAAAAACCCGTGGTAAACATCTCGGGCAAGACCACCAGATCGCTGCCGCGGGCCTGCTCCAGCAGCACCTCGAAATGCGCGTAGTTGGCCTCACGGTCATGCCAGGCCAGCGTGGTCTGGACCAGGGCGACTTTCAGGTTGGGCAGTGCACTCAGATCGCGCATAGTTTTTCCGCTGCCTGACGCAGCGTCTCCTCACGTTTGGCAAAGCACAGGCGCACCAGGCGTTGCTCGGGGATGGGTTGCTGGTAGAACACCGACACCGGAATGGTCGCCACGCCGTGCTCACGGGTGAGCCACAGGGCCATGTCGACATCGTTCAGGTCCGGGCGGATCTGCGAATAGTCCACCAGCTGGAAATAGGTGCCCGCCGTGCGGGTAAAGCTGAAACGCGAGCCTTCGAGCAGGTCGCAGAACAGGTCGCGTTTGGCCTGGTAGAAGGCCGGCAATTCGTCGATATGCTCCGGGTGCTCGGCCATGAAGTCGGCCAGTGCGCATTGCAGCGGTGTCACGCCGCAGAAATTGACGTATTGATGCACCTTGCGCAGTTCGGCGCTCAAGGCCGGCGGCGCAATCACGTAGCCGGTCTTCCAGCCGGTGACGTGGTAGGTCTTGCCAAACGAGCTGACCACGAACGCCCGTGAATACAGCTGCTCGTGGGCCAGTACGCTGGCATGGCGCACACCGTCGTAGACCAGGTGCTCATAGACTTCGTCGCTGACCAGATAGATGTCGCGATCGGCGATCAGACCGGCCAGTTGGTCAAGGTCTTCGCGACTGATCAGCGCGCCACTGGGGTTGTGCGGCGAATTGAGAATGACCATGCGCGTGCGTGGGCTCAAGGCATCGCTGAACTTCTGCCAGTCGATGCGGAAGTCACCGTCGCTCAGTTGCACATGCACGCAGCGCCCGCCCGCCAGTTCCACCGACGGCTCGTAGCTGTCGTAGCAAGGGTCGAAGACGATCACCTCGTCACCAGCGTGGATCAACGCCTGGATGGCGCAGAAAATCGCCTCGGTGGCGCCCGGGGTGATGGTCACCTCCTGATCGGCATCCACCCGCGCGCCGTACAGCCGCGCAACCTTGGCCGCCACCTGCTGGCGCAGGGCCGGCAGGCCGGTCATCGGCGAATACTGGTTATGCCCGGCGGCGACATGGCGGCCGACTGCATCGAGCAACGCCTGCGGGCCATTGAAGTCGGGGAAGCCTTGGGACAGGTTCAGCGCGCCGGTCTGCATGGCGAGCTGGGACATGGTGGTGAAGATGGTCGTGCCGACATTCGGCAGTTTGCTGCGGATCATGGAGCCCTCTTTCCTGGGGTGTATCCGGCACGGGGTGGAGTCCGAGCATAGCGGATCGAGCGGTCAGGAAAAAGGTTCAAACAACCCAGGGATTGCGCTGGATCAACGGGCCTCTTCGCGGGCTCGCCCGCTCCCACAGGTACTGCACACCGCTTGAGGTTTGTGCTGTACCTGTGGGAGCGGGCGAGCCCGCGAAGAAGCAGACGCGGAATCAGCGCTTGTCGCGGCGCTTCTTCTCGGCCTTCTTGTGGTGTGACATCAAGCGGCGCTTCTTGTTGACCTGGCGATCGGTGAGGGTGTTCTTCTTGCCCTCGTACGGGTTCTCACCGCCCTTGTACTCGATGCGGATCGGCGTACCGACCAGCTTCAGCACCCGACGGTAGGTGTTCTCCAGGTAACGCGAGTACGACTTCGGAATCTTGTCGGTCTGGTTGCCATGGATCACGATAAGCGGCGGGTTGGCACCACCGAGGTGGGCATAGCGCAGCTTGATGCGGCGACCGTTGACCAGCGGTGGCTGGTGCTCGCTCACGGCATCTTCGAGGATCTGCGTCAGGCGGCTGGTCGGCCAGCGGGTGACCGCCGACTTGAACGCGGCCTGTACCGACTTGTACAAGTGGCCGACGCCCGTGCCGTGCAGGGCCGAGATGAAGTGGATGTCGGCGAAGTCGACGAAGAACAGCCGGCGCTCCAGCTCAGTCTTCACGTAGTCGCGTTCACCCGACTCCATGCCATCCCACTTGTTGAGGGCGATGACAATGGCGCGGCCGGCTTCCAGGGCGAAGCCCAGCAGGTTGAGATCATGGTCGACCACACCTTCGCGGGCGTCCATGACAAAGATCACCACGTTGGCGTCCTTGATCGCCTGCAGGGTCTTCACCACCGAGAACTTTTCGACTTCCTCGTGGATCTTGCCGCGCTTGCGCACGCCAGCGGTGTCGATGAAGGTGTACTTCTCGTCATCACGCTCGAACGGGATGTAGATACTGTCGCGGGTCGTGCCCGGCTGGTCGTACACCACCACACGCTCTTCGCCGAGCATGCGGTTGACCAGGGTCGACTTGCCCACGTTCGGGCGGCCGATGATGGCGATCTTGATGCCATCTTTCTCGCTTGGGCCCGGGATGCGTACCGCTTCCTCGCCTTCGGCCACTTCAGCGTCCAGCGCTTCCTCGACCTGGTCACGCGGGATGTGGCCGAGCACAGCCTCCATCAGCGCGTTGATGCCACGGCCCTGGGAGCCGGCTACCGGAATGGCATTGCCCATGCCCAACGGCGAGAACTCGGCGCGGGCGACGTCGGCGTCGATGTTGTCGATCTTGTTGGCGACCAGGATGGCCGACTTGTTGCGCTTGCGCAGGTGCTCGGCAATCATCTGGTCGGCGGCGGTCATGCCGGCGCGAGCGTCGACCAGGAACAGCACGTAGTCGGCTTCCTCGATGGCCATCAGCGACTGCTCGGCCATCTTCTCGTCCATGCCCACTTCGTCCCCGGTGATACCGCCGGTGTCGATGAGGATGAAGGAACGACCCTGCCAGGTGGCATCACCGTACTGGCGATCACGGGTCAGGCCCGACAAGTCACCGACGATGGCATCGCGGGTCTTGGTCAGGCGGTTGAACATGGTGGATTTGCCGACGTTCGGGCGGCCCACCAGGGCGATTACGGGAACCATGCGGCTCTCCACTCTTGAATTCTTGAAAATGCAAAGGCCGCTGCAAGGCAGCGGCCGGAGTTCGGGCGGCGTGTCCTACGCCGCGGCCTGAAGCCGCCAAGGCTCCAAGCATAGCTTCAGCGGACGGTCAGTGCCTCGAGCTTGCCGCTGTTGCCGAAGACGTAGATGGTGTCGCCGACCACAAGTGGGCGGGCGCGCAGGCCATCGCTGTCGATACGCTCACGGCCGACAAAGCGGCCATCGACCTGGCTCAGCAGGTGCAAGTAACCCTCGAAGTCACCCACAGCCACGTAGCTGGAGAACACTTCAGGCGCGGTCAGCTGACGGCGGGCCATCGAATCGTTGGTCCACAGCGCGCTGGAGGAGCGCTCGTCGACACTTTCAACGGTACCGCTGGCTTCGCTGACATAGACGTTGCCGAAACCCTGGGCGACACCCACGTAGCTGGAAGCATCGCGCTGCCACAGCACACGGCCGCTTTCCAGGTCCAGGCCCGCCACGCGGCCCTGGTAAGTGCTGACGTACAGGGTACCACCGGACAGCAGCAGACCGCCGTCGATGTCGACCACGCGGTCCAGCTCGGAACGGCCCTGCGGGATGGCCACGCGGCTTTCCCACACTGGCACGCCGTTGTTGATGTCTACCGCCACCACCTTGCCCGTGGACAGGCCGGCCACGGCCAGACGGTTGGTGGCGATCGGCGCGCCGGTACCACGCAGGGTAAGCACGGCCGGGGTGTTTTCATAGATCCAGCGGCGGTCGCCAGTGGCGGCATCCAGGCCGATCAGGCGGTCGTCCTGGGTCTGTACCACCACAACGTCGCCGTTGTTGGCCGGTGGCGCCAGCACTTCACTGGTAACACGCGAGCGCCAGCGCTCTTCGCCCGTGCTGGAATCCAGCGCGATGACTTCACCCTTGAGGGTGCCGAGCATCACCAGGCCGTAGCCTACGCCGACAGCGCCGGAGACCGGCAGCTCGAGGTCCTTCTTCCACACCACGTCACCGGTGATGCGGTCGAGGGCGAAGACTTCGCCATTGACGTCGGAGGCGTAGATACGGTCGTTCTCGATTGCCGGAACCAAGGTATTGTAGGTTTCACCCTGGCCGTCACCGATCGAACGGCTCCACTGCTTCTTCAGCACCACTTCCTCGGTGAACTTGGTCAGCTCGGCCGGAGGCAGTTCCTTCTTGCTGTTGCTGCTGCAACCTGCGGCCAGCACGGCCAGGGTCAGCACTGCTGCTTGTTTCCAACCGATCACTTACGCGTCCCCTTTGGCCAGGTCATCCAGCTTCAGTTGCAGGCCACCGACTGCTGCTTCATCAGACAGCGCGGCCTTGGCTTTCTCGTAGGCACTGTGGGCATCGTCGCCACGACCCAGTTGCACCAGCAGATCACCTTTCAGTTCCTCACGGCTGGCCAGGAATGCCTTGTCGGCGTCACCGTCGAGCAGCTTGAGGGCTTCTTCGGCCTTGTTCTGGGCGGCGAGCACGCGAGCCAGGCGCTGGCGCGAGATTTCGCCCAGGGTGACATCGGCCGGCTTGTCCAGCACGCTTTTCAGCTCGGCAGCAGCGTCGTCGAGCTTGCCGCTCTCGACCGCGACCTTGGCCACGAACAGGCTGCCGTACTGGGCGTACGCAGTACCGCCGAACTCGCTCTTGAGCTTGCCGGCCAGCTCCGCGACCTTGGTTGCGTCTGGCTGGCCATTCGGCGTCAGGCTGGTCTCAAGCAGGGCCTGATACAGCTGCGAGGCACCTTGCGACTGGTTGCTCTGGTACTTGTGCCAGGTATTCCAGCCCAACACCACCACGCCAGCCAGCAGGGCACCGGTCAGCAGCGGCTTGCCGTTGCGGTTCCACCAGTCCTTGACCCCTGCCAGTTCATCATCGGTACTCGACACCCCAATACTCCTTTTCGCCTATTCGCTTGTTGAACCGCGTTACGCCTGAGCGATCGCGGTTTCCAGGTGCTCAGCCAGAGCATCCCAGGCAATGTTCTGTTGTTCGCCCTGCCCACGCAGGGGCTTCAAGCCGATCTCTTGCTTGGCCAGTTCGTCGTCGCCGAGGATCAGGGCGAACAGTGCGCCGCTCTTGTCGGCTTTCTTGAACTGGCTCTTGAAGCTGCCTCCGCCGGCGTTGACCGCCAGGCGCAGGCCCGGCAAGCGATCGCGCAGGCCTTCGGACAGGCGCAGGCCGGCCAGCTCCGCCTGCTCGCCGAAGGCGCACAGGTAGACGTCGATGGTGCGGTTGATCGACTCGGGGACCTTGCCAAGGGTTTCCAGCAGCAGGATCAGGCGCTCGATGCCCATGGCGAAACCAACGCCAGGGGTCGGCTTGCCGCCCATCTGCTCGACCAGGCCGTCGTAACGGCCACCGGCGCAGACGGTGCCCTGGGCACCGAGCTTGTCGGTGACCCACTCGAACACGGTCTTGCTGTAGTAGTCCAGGCCACGGACCAGCTTGGTGTTGATCACGAACGGAATGCCAGCGGCGTCGAGGCGTGCCTTGAGGCCCTCGAAGTGCACGCGGGAATCTTCGTCCAGATAATCTTCCAGCTTCGGTGCGCCGACCAGCACCGCCTGGGTACCCTGGTCCTTGCTGTCGAGGATACGCAGCGGGTTGCTCTTGAGGCGACGCTGGCTGTCTTCGTCGAGCTGCTCCAGGCGCGCCGAGAGGAACTCGACCAGCGCGTCACGGTAACGGGCTCGGGCTTCGCTGGTGCCCAGGCTGTTGAGTTCGAGCTTGACCGCATCCTGGATGCCCAGCAGGCCCCACAGGCGCCAGGTCAGCATGATCAGCTCGGCGTCGATGTCCGGGCCGTCCAGGTTGAACACTTCCACACCGATCTGGTGGAACTGCCGATAGCGGCCCTTCTGCGGGCGCTCGTGGCGGAACATCTGGCCGATGTACCAGAGCTTCTGCACCTGGCCGTTGCCGGTGATGCCATGTTCCAGCACAGCCCGCACACAGGCGGCGGTGCCTTCTGGGCGCAGGGTGAGCGAATCGCCGTTGCGGTCCTCGAAGGTGTACATCTCTTTTTCGACGATGTCGGTGACTTCACCAATGGAGCGCTTGAACAGCTCGGTGAACTCGACGATCGGCGTGCGGATCTGGCTGTACCCATAGGTGTCCAGCAGGCCGGCGACGGTGCCTTCGAAGTAGCGCCAGAGTGGCGACTGCTCTGGCAGGATGTCGTTCATGCCACGGATGGCTTGCAGCGATTTGCTCACGAAAAGTCCTTACGAATCTGTGTGTCAGCTGCGGGCGATCAGCGCCGCGTCAGCCTCGACCTTTTCGGCCGCTTTCTGGCGGATGAGCTTTTCCAGCTCATCGACCAGGTTGTCATTGGTCAGCTTCTGCGCCGGCTTGCCGTCGATGTAGACCAGGTTCGGCGTACCACCGGTCAACCCCACGTGGGACTCCTTGGCTTCGCCAGGGCCGTTGACCACGCAACCGATCACCGCCACGTCCAGCGGCACCAGCAGGTCTTCCAGGCGCCCTTCGAGCTCGTTCATGGTCTTGACCACGTCGAAGTTCTGCCGCGAGCAGCTCGGGCAGGCGATGAAGTTGATGCCCCGCGAACGCAGGTGCAGCGACTTGAGGATGTCGTAGCCGACCTTCACTTCCTCGACCGGGTCGGCCGCCAGCGAGATACGAATGGTATCGCCGATGCCTTCGGCCAGCAGCATACCGAGGCCGACGGCAGATTTCACTGTCCCCGAGCGCAGGCCTCCGGCTTCGGTGATCCCCAGGTGCAGCGGCTGGATGATCTGCTTGGCCAACAGGCGATAGGCCTCGACGGCCATGAACACGTCGGAGGCCTTGACGCTGACCTTGAAGTCCTGGAAGTCCAGACGATCAAGGTGCTCGACGTGACGCAGGGCCGACTCGACCAGCGCGGCCGGGGTCGGCTCACCGTACTTCTTCTGAAGGTCCTTCTCCAAAGAACCGGCGTTGACGCCGATGCGGATCGGGATACCACGGTCGCGGGCAGCGTCGACCACCGCGCGCACGCGGTCTTCACGGCCGATGTTGCCCGGGTTGATGCGCAGGCAGTCGACGCCAAGCTCGGCCACGCGCAGGGCGATCTTGTAGTCGAAATGGATATCGGCAACCAGCGGCACGCTGACCAGCTGCTTGATCTTGCCGAACGCCTCTGCGGCGTCCATGTCCGGTACCGAGACGCGGACGATGTCGACGCCGGCATCGACCAGGCGCTGGATCTGCGCCACGGTAGCCAACACATCGTTGGTGTCGGTGTTGGTCATGCTCTGCACCGCGATGGGGGCATCACCACCCACCGGCACATTGCCGACCCAGATTTTGCGGGATTCGCGACGTTTGATCGGAGATTCGCCGTGCATGACTTACTGTCCCAACTTCAGGCGAGCGGTCTCGCCACTGGTGAACGGGGCAACATCGACGGCCTGGCCGTTGTAGCTGACCTGGGCGCCACGGGCAAAGCCCAGGCGGACCGCGAACGGCGGCTTGCCGGTCAGCTCGAGGTTGTCCCCCTTGCGCTTGATGGCGCTGAACAGCACCTTGCCGTTGCCATCGGACACCTGGGTCCAGCAATCGGCGGTGAACTGGATTGCAACCTTGGCGCTGCCGGCCGGCACGGCCACAGGCGCGGCAGGCTCAGCGGCGGTGGCCGGCACGCTGGCGACTGGCGCGGCCGACGTTAACGGTGCCACCGGAGCCGCAGGGGCCGGGGCGGGCGCGGCAGCATGGACCGGTGCCTGCTGCACCTGAACAGGAGCAGGCGCGGGTGCAGGGGTAGCAGTCGCAGCCGGGGCGGCCTCGCTGGTGGTTTCGGCTGCCGCCTCGGCGGGGGCCTGCTCCAGCGCCAGCGGTGCGCTTTCAGGCTGCTGGCCCGCGGTCACTGCCTGGTCTTCAGGTTCGTCCAGCGGATGAATCTGGGTGGTGCCGTCGGCACTTTCGACTTCCACGTGCTCCAGCGCCATCTTGGCCAGGTCCTTGCCTTTCAAGCTGCCCTGATCCTGCCACCAGATGAAGCTGCCGCCGACCACTGCAACCAGAAGCAGCAAGGTGACGCCACGCATGATGTTGTGGGAAAGCCGCACCGGCTCTTCGATACGGCCCAGGGAGTGCACATCACTGCCCTTGGCATGAGTACCGGTGTACTGGTCGAAGGCCTCGACCAGCGGCGCCTGGTCCATGTCCATCAACTTGGCGTAGGCGCGGATGTAACCACGCGCGAAGGTATGCCCTGGCAGCTTGTCGAAGGCACCGGTTTCCACGTGGTTCAGCGAACTTACGGTGAGGTTGAGCTTGCGGGCCACCTCGGCTTGCGACCACTCCCGTTTCTCGCGGGCCTGGCGCAACAGCTCACCGGGGTTCTGGCCAGTCGCTGCTGCTACTTCGGGATGCGCGGCTTTCATCGTTGCTCCGACAGGTATTGCTGATATTCCGGCGTACCGGGATAAAGTCGTTGTAATTGCTGGCCCAGATCGGCCAGGGTGCCCTGCTCGCCGAATACCCGGGCAAGGCGGCTGCCCAGCAAAAGGCTACGGGCGTTGTGATCGCTCAATTGGCTGAAACGATCGTAGTAATCCCGGGCTGGCACATAATGCCTGTTTTCGAAGGACAACTCAGCCATTTCCAGCAGCGCTCTGGGCTGGCGTCGGTCGAGTTGCAGGGCCTTGGTCAGATACGCATGTGCCTGATCGCGCTTGTCGAGCTCCAGGGCCGTCAGGCCAAGGTTCTCGTACACCCGCGAACGCTCAGGATACAGGGTATCGGCACTGGCCAGGCGAAACATCTGCTCGGCTTCGGCGAAACGTTGCTGAGCATATAGGAAACTGCCGTAGTTGTTGCGAATTCGCGTATCACCCGGGCGGGCTGCAAGGGCTTTCTCGAAGTGCGCCTGGGCAAGAGCTGGCTCGCCTTCGGCCTGGAACACCAGGGACATGGCGGCGTGAGCGTCGGCATCCGCAGCATCCAGCGCCAAGGCCTTGGCCAAGGGGGCCTTGGCCTGCTGGGTCAAACCTTGTTGCAAATAACCCAGGCCAAGCTGCGTATAGGCATGCGCTGCCTCTGCCCGCCCCTGACGGTTGGCCAGGGGATCGCTCGCGCCGCCCGACACGCAGCCGGCGAGCAGCGAAAGCGCAAGGATCGACAGCGCGGCGCGCAGGCTCATGGCAAGGCCAGACTCAGTGACGCACGGCGCTGTCTTGCAGCTCGGCGTCAGCGGACAGCTGGCGGACGGCGATGTAACGCTCGCTGCGGCGGGTGCGGTCGTTGACCTGGCCGACCAGCTGACCACAGGCGGCGTCGATATCGTCGCCACGGGTGGTACGGGTGGTAACGTTGAAACCACCGTGGTGCAGCAGGTCCTGGAAGCGGCGGATGGCGTTGTTGCTCGGCCGCTCGTAACCCGAATGCGGGAACGGGTTGAATGGGATCAGGTTGATCTTGCACGGTACGTCGCGCAGCAGCTCGATCATCTGCGCCGCATGCTCGGGCTGGTCGTTGACGTCCTTGAGCAGGGTGTACTCGATGGTCAGCACGCGCTTGCCGCCCAAGGTCGACATGTAGCCCATGCACGACTCCAGCAGCATCTTCAGCGGGTACTTCTTGTTGATCGGCACCAGCTGGTTGCGCAGTTCGTCGTTCGGCGCATGCAGCGACAGCGCCAGGGACACGTCGATGTGCTTGGCCAGTTCGTCGATCATCGGCACCACGCCCGAGGTGGACAGGGTGACGCGACGCTTGGAAATGCCATAGCCCAGGTCATCCATCATGATGTGCATGGCGGCAATGACGTTGTCGAAGTTCAGCAGGGGCTCGCCCATGCCCATCATGACCACGTTGGTAATTGCGCGGTCGATCTTGGCCGGGACGGTCCCGAAGGATTTGTTCGCAAGCCACACCTGGCCGATCACCTCGGCGGCGGTGAGGTTGCTGTTGAAGCCTTGCTTGCCGGTGGAGCAGAAACTGCAGTCCAGGGCGCAGCCGGCTTGCGACGAGACGCAGAGGGTACCGCGGTCGTCGGTAGGGATGTAGACGGTCTCGACGCAGCTGCCGGAGGCAACGCGGATCACCCATTTGCGGGTGCCGTCGGCGGAAATGTCTTCACTGACCACTTCCGGGGGGCGAATCTCGGCAACGGCCTCGAGCTTTTCGCGCAAGACCTTGCCTACGTTGGTCATGGCCGCAAAGTCGGACACGCCAAAATGGTGAATCCATTTCATCACCTGGCCGGCACGGAAGCGCTTCTCGCCTATCGAGTCGAAGAACTTTTCCATTTCCGGCTGGGTCAGCCCCAACAGGTTGATTTTGCCAGTAGATGTCGTCATGGATTCACCCTCACCCGTAAGCTTTCGCTTAGCGAGTGGTTACCTCGGTAGCAGCGAAGAAGTAAGCGATTTCGCGAGCAGCAGCAGCTTCGGAGTCCGAACCGTGAACGGCGTTGGCGTCGATCGATTCTGCGAAGTCAGCACGGATGGTGCCAGGAGCAGCTTCTTTCGGGTTGGTAGCGCCCATCAGCTCACGGTTCAGAGCGATGGCGTTTTCGCCTTCCAGAACCTGAACAACGACCGGACCGGAAGTCATGAAGGCAACCAGGTCAGCGAAGAAGCCGCGCTCTTTGTGCTCGGCGTAGAAGCCTTCGGCTTCGGCTTTGGACAGTTGCTTGATTTTCGAGGCAACGATTTTCAGGCCAGCTTCTTCGAAGCGGGTAGTGATCTTGCCGATGACGTTCTTGGCAACGGCGTCAGGCTTGATGATCGAGAAAGTACGTTGAACAGCCATGGAAAACTCCAGAATATTGAGTGTTACGAAAAATTAAACCCGCGAATTATACGCGGGTTCCAGGGGATTGCCTAACCTGCAGCGTCACGCTTAGTCGGCTTCTTCGATCCAGGCCGCCTGGATGGCCTCTAGCACTTTCTCACCGCCACGTGACGGATCGTCGCTGAACTCTGGCAGGGCCAGCACCCAGCGGTGCAGATCGACGAAATTCACATATCTAGGATCGACGTCCGGCTTGCTTTCCGCAAGCTGGATGGCGATCTCAAGTACATCAATCCATTTCAGGCTCATCGGGCAAACCTCAGTGCGGCGCTTCGGCAGCGTGGTTGAGCGAATACTTAGGAATCTCGATGGTGAGGTCATCCTCACCGACGATCACCTGGCAGGCCAGGCGCGACTGCGCCTCCAGGCCCCAGGCCTTGTCCAGCATATCCTCTTCCAGCTCGTCGGCTTCCTCGAGCGAGTCGAAGCCTTCGCGCACGATGCAGTGGCAGGTGGTGCAGGCGCACACACCGCCGCACGCGCTTTCCATCTCGATGTGGTGCTCGTGGGCCAACTCCAGGATGTTGGTTCCTGGCTCTACCTCGACCACCAGCCCGTCCGGGCAGAACTTCTCGTGCGGCAGGAAAATCACCTGGGGCATCGGTTACTCCTCGATCTCATTCAGGTTGCGCCCGGCCAGTGCGGCTTTGACCGTCGAATCAAGGCGGCGGGCGGCAAAGGCATCGGTCACCTGCGACAGACGCTTGGTCTGCTGCTCGATGGCTGCGCCATCGGTGCCGCTGAGCAAATCACGCAATTCTTGCATCTGATACTCGATGGCGACCCGCTCGTCTTCGCTGAGCAGGCGGTCACCGTCGGCATCCAGGGCGCCCTGCACCGCTTCGAGCAGGCGTTCGCCGTCAACCTGATGCTCACGCAGCTGGCGCGCCTGCTTGTCGGAACCGGCGTGCTCGAAGGAATCCTTGAGCATGCGGGCGATCTCGCCGTCGGTCAGGCCGTAGGACGGCTTGACCTGAATGCTGGCCTCAACGCCCGAACCCAGTTCACGGGCAGCAACGCTGAGCAGGCCGTCGGCGTCGACCTGGAAGGTCACGCGTATCTTGGCGGCGCCAGCCACCATGGCTGGAATGGCGCGCAGCTCGAAGCGCGCCAGGGAGCGGCAATCGCTGATCAGCTCGCGCTCGCCCTGCAGAACATGGATCATCATGGCCGACTGGCCATCTTTGTACGTGGTGAATTCCTGGGCACGGGCCACCGGAATGGTGGTGTTGCGCGGGATCACCTTCTCCATCAGCCCGCCCATGGTCTCGAGACCCAGGGACAGCGGGATGACATCGAGCAGCAGCAGTTCGCCACCTTCGCGGCGATTGCCGGCCAGGGTATCGGCCTGAATGGCCGCGCCGATGGCCACTACCTGGTCAGGGTCGATCGAAGTCAGCGGGGTGCGACCAAACAACGCACCGACAGCTTCCCGAACACGCGGCACGCGGGTCGAACCACCGACCATCACCACTGCGCCGACCTCCTCCAGCTCGATGCCACTGTCGCGCACGGCGCGGCGGCAGGCTTTCAGGCTGCGGGCAACCAGGGGCTCGATCATGGCTTCGAAGGCGGCGCGGCTCAGCTCGCCCGCCCAGGCGCCGTGGCTGACACGGACGGTGTCGGCATCGGTCAGGGCTTCCTTGGCTGCGCAGGCAGCCTGCAGCAGCTGACGCTGGGTGGCCGGATCGAGATCGGCGGACAGGCCGGCCTGCTCGATGATCCAGCCAGCAATGGCGTGGTCGAAGTCGTCGCCACCCAGCGCGGTATCGCCACCGGTGGCCAGCACTTCGAACACGCCGGCAGTCAGGCGCAGGATGGAAATATCGAAGGTGCCGCCACCCAGGTCATAGATGGCCACCAGGCCTTCGGCGTTCTGGTCCAGGCCATAGGCCACGGCCGCGGCGGTCGGCTCGTTGAGCAGGCGCAGCACGCTCAGGCCGGCCAGGCGTGCGGCATCCTTGGTAGCCTGGCGCTGGGCGTCGTCGAAATAGGCCGGCACCGTGATCACCGCGCCCACCAACTCGCCACCCAGGGTGGCTTCGGCACGCTCGCGCAGCACCTTGAGGATGTCGGCGGACACTTCCACCGGGCTTTTCGGCCCTTGGACGGTGTCGATGAACGGCATGTGCGACTCACCGCCGATAAAGCGGTACGGCAGTTGCTCACCAAGCTGCTTGACGTCTGCCAGGCCACGGCCCATCAGGCGCTTGACCGACAGCACGGTGTTCAGCGGGTCGCTGGAAGCTGCATCGCGCGCGGCCAGGCCGACTTCGCTGTGGCCAGCCAGGTATCGCACCGCCGAAGGCAGAATGACGTTGCCCTGCGCATCGGGCAGGGGCTCGCTGCGACCGCTGCGCACGGCAGCGACCAGTGAATTGGTGGTACCCAGGTCGATCCCCACCGCCAGGCGACGCTGGTGTGGCTGAGGGCTTTGACCGGGTTCGGCGATCTGCAGTAGGGCCATGCTTATCTGAATACCTTAGGCGTCATCACGGGCGACACCGGGTTAATCGTCGAGGCGCTCTTCCAGTTGGCGCACTTCTTGGGCGAGCTTGTCGAGGAACTGCATGCGGCGCATCAGGCGCTCGGCCTTGTCGCGCTCGGCAGGCAGGTCCCAGCAGGCGGCGAAATCCTCGTTGAGCGTGTCCTGGGCGACCTTCAGGCGCTTCTTGAACACCGCCACGCCATCGAGGTCGGCTTCGTCCTGCAGCTCTTCGAGCTCCTCGCGCCATTGCATCTGCTGCATCAGGAAATCAGGGTCATGGACCGTGACTTCCTGGGGCACTTCGTGGCCACCGATAGCCAGCAGGTAGCGGGCACGGCGCGGCGCACTGCGCAGGGTCTGGTAGGCGTCGTTGAGAGCCGCCGACTTTTCCAGCGCTACCCGCTGCTCGCGCTCGGAGGCGTCGGCGAAGCGGTCCGGATGGACCTCGCGCGCCAGCTCGCGGTAGCGAGTGGCCAGTTTGTCGAGGTCCAGGCGGAAGCTGGGTTGGAGGTCAAACAGAGCGAAATGACAAGGAGTACCCACGGCCAGCCTCAGACGTTGAAGCTTTCGCCGCAGCCACACTCACCGCGCACGTTGGGGTTGTTGAACTTGAAGCCTTCGTTCAACCCTTCCTTGACGAAGTCCAGCTCGGTGCCATCGAGGTAGACCAGGCTCTTGGGATCGATGATCACCTTGACGCCATGGTTCTCGAACACCTGGTCCTCTGCGGCCAGCTCGTCGACGAACTCCAGCACGTAGGCCAGGCCCGAGCAGCCGGTGGTGCGCACGCCCAGGCGAATGCCCTCACCCTTGCCGCGCCCGTCGAGGGAGCGGCGAATGTGGTTGGCGGCGGCTTCTGTCATGCTGATAGCCATCGGAACTCCTTGACTCTTACCTTGCAACGGGCGGCTTAGATCAAGCCTTTCTTCTGCTTGTAGTCGCGAACGGCTGCCTTGATGGCATCTTCGGCGAGTACCGAGCAGTGGATCTTCACTGGCGGCAACGCCAGTTCTTCCGCCAGCTGGGTGTTCTTGATGGTTTCGGCTTCATCCAGGGTCTTGCCCTTCATCCACTCGGTGGCGAGGGAGCTGGAAGCGATGGCCGAACCGCAGCCGTAAGTCTTGAACTTGGCGTCTTCGATGATGCCTTGCTCGTTGACCTTGATCTGCAGACGCATCACGTCACCGCACGCAGGGGCGCCGACCATGCCGGTACCGACATCCGGGTCCTCGGCGTTCATCTTGCCGACGTTGCGTGGGTTTTCGTAGTGGTCGATGACCTTTTCACTGTATGCCATGGTGCAATTCCTTCCTCATCAGGGAGCCGCTCTTGCCGGCGACTGCTTAGTGGGCGGCCCACTCGATCTTGGAGATGTCAACGCCGTCTTTGTACATGTCCCACAGCGGCGACAGCTCACGCAGTTTGTTGACGGCCATGCAGACTTGCTGCGCGGCGTAGTCGACTTCTTCTTCGGTGGTGAAACGGCCGAAGGAGAAGCGGATCGAGCTGTGCGCCAGCTCGTCGTTGCGGCCCAGAGCGCGCAGTACATACGACGGCTCGAGCGAAGCGGAGGTACAGGCCGAACCGGACGATACGGCGATGTCCTTCAGGGACATCAGCAGCGACTCGCCTTCGACGTAGTTGAAGCTCAGGTTCAGGTTGTGCGGCACGCGGGCAGTCTTGCTGCCGTTGACGTACAGCTCTTCGAGGTCCGAGACCTGATTGAAGAAGCGGTCGCTCAGGGCCTTGATGCGCACGTTCTCGGCGGCCATTTCCTGCTTGGCGATGGCGAAGGCCTCGCCCATGCCGACGATCTGGTGAGTCGGCAGGGTGCCCGAACGCATGCCGCGCTCATGGCCACCGCCGTGAATGATGGCTTCCAGACGCACGCGCGGCTTGCGGCTGACGTACAGCGCACCGATGCCTTTAGGGCCGTAGACCTTGTGCGCCGAGAACGACATCAGGTCGACCTTCAGCTTCTGCAGGTCGATTTCGACCTTGCCAGCGGACTGGGCGGCATCGACATGGAACAGCACGCCGCGTGAACGGGTCAGCTCACCGATGGCGGCGATGTCGTTGATCGAGCCGACTTCGTTGTTCACATGCATCAGCGAGACCAGGATGGTGTCGTCGCGCAGGGCGGCTTCGACCATGGCCGGGGTGACGATGCCGTCTTCGCCAGGTTCCAGGTAGGTGACTTCGAAACCTTCGCGCTCGAGCTGGCGAGCGGTATCCAGGACCGCCTTGTGCTCGATCTTGGAGGTGATGATGTGCTTGCCCTTGGTCTGATAGAAGTGCGCCACACCTTTCAGGGCGAGGTTGTCGGACTCGGTGGCACCGCTGGTCCAGACGATTTCGCGCGGGTCGGCGTTGATCAGCTCGGCAACCTGGCGGCGGCCGTTCTCGACCGCTTCCTCGGCCTTCCAGCCGAACACGTGGGAACGGGAGGCCGGGTTACCGAAGTTGCCGTCGACCAGCAGGCAGTCGGCCATCTTCTGGGCGACACGTGGGTCGACCGGCGTGGTAGCGGAGTAATCGAGGTAGATCGGCAACTTCATGGGTATCTCCTATCAGGCGGTGGCGTCGCTCGTCACTGTTAAGCGGTCAGTCGACGGCGGACGTCTCAATCTTGTCCAGCAGGGCGGTACGGCCTGCGACACGCCGCAGGTCCTGGCGCTGGGCGACTTCCTGCACCTCACGGCGCATGACAAGGTCAGCCAGGCTGATGCCACTGAGGAATTCGTGAATCTGCTGGCTGAGGTCGCACCACAGGTGGTGGGTCAGGCAGGTGTCACCGGCATGGCAATCCCCGAGGCCCTGGCAACGGGTGGCATCGACCGACTCGTTGACCGCGTCGATGACCTGGGCCACCTGGATGGTTTCCATGCCGCGCGACAGCTGGTAGCCACCGCCCGGACCGCGCACACTGGAAACCAGGCTGCTGCGGCGCAGCTTGGCGAACAGCTGTTCCAGATAAGAGAGGGAAATGCCCTGGCGCTCGGAAATGTCGGCCAAAGACACCGGCCCATGCTGCGCGTGCAATGCCAGGTCGAGCATGGCAGTGACGGCGTATCGGCCTTTGGTAGTCAGTCGCATGGCTAATGGGTACCACGGGAGTTACGGGATGTGTGCGAGTATGCGATTCCCGAGCATTTAAGTCAACTATTAGACCTACTGCTTTAGTCGGGTTTGCATCAGGGAGGCGGGCGCGAGTGTAGCAGCAATGGGGCGCGAGCACACGCCCCATATGTCAGAGTGACTTCACTGCGACGCAATCAATGCGACTGAGTGTCGCGCTGGGCCGCCTGGGTTTCGACCGCGAAGTCATCTTCCGGCAACTTCGGCAGCTCCTTGGCACAATAGTCACTGCCCATCTTGGTCAGCGCTCCACACATACCCTCCAGACGCTCGTCGACCGCCTGCAGATGATCAAGCATCTGGCCGATGGCACGGGCTACCGGGTCCGGCATGTCACCGCTGACGCCGTAGGCATCGAAGCCGATCTTCTCGGCCATGGCCTTGCGCCTGGCCTCGAGTTCGGTGTCCTCGCTGTTCCTGACGATGATCCGCCCCGGGATGCCAACCGCAGTAGCGCCGGCCGGAACCGCCTTGGTCACCACGGCATTGGAGCCGATCTTGGCCCCGGCACCGACAGTGAACGGGCCAAGCACCTTGGCACCCGCCCCTACCACCACACCGTTTTCCAGGGTCGGGTGACGCTTGCCTTTGTTCCAGCTGGTGCCGCCCAGGGTCACCCCCTGATAAAGAGTGACATCGTCGCCGATCTCGGCGGTTTCACCGATGACGATACCCATGCCGTGGTCGATGAAGAAGCGCCGACCGATGGTCGCGCCGGGATGGATCTCGATACCGGTCATCCAGCGACCGAAGTTCGACACCAGGCGCGCCAGCCACTTGAAGTCACGCTTCCACAAGGCATTGCCCAGGCGATGCAGCCAGATGGCGTGCATGCCCGGATAGCAGGTCAGCACCTCGAAGGCGTTGCGCGCCGCCGGGTCACGATGGAATACGCTCTGGATATCTTCACGCAGACGTTCGAACATCTGTCAGTCCTTCCGTTTATGCGGCTCACCCCGGGCGACCTTCTGGGTCTCGGTGAGGATGCCGCGCAAAATGCTCATTTCCGAACGATTTACCGAGCTGCGCCCGTACAGCCGGCGCAGGCGCGGCATCAGGTGCTTGGGCTTCTCGGGGTCGAGGAAGCCGATGTCCACCAGGGTTTTCTCCAGGTGTTCGTAGAACAGCTCCATTTCGTCCATGGTCGCCAGCTCGTTGCTGCGCAGCGAGTTGGCGTCGAACTTCTCGACCTTGGTAGGCGCGCCTGCCGCTGCCAGCCAGGCCATGCGCACCTCATAGGAGAGCACCTGGACTGCGGCGGCAAGGTTCAGCGAGCTGAAGTCGGGGTTCGAGGGAATGTGCACGTGGAAGTGACATCGCTGCAGTTCTTCGTTGGTCAGGCCGGCGTGCTCACGCCCGAACACCAGGGCGATCTCTTCACCACCGTTGGCGTGCTCCACGGCCTTGGCCCCGCATTCGCGCGGGTCGATCAACGGCCAGGGGATGCTGCGCTCACGAGCACTGGTGCCCATGACCAGATTGCACCCGACCAGCGCGTCCTCAAGGCTGTCGACCACCTGGGCATTGGCCAGGATATCGTCGGCGCCCGAAGCCCGCGCGGAGGCGTCGCCGGACGGGAACTCTTTTGGCTGCACCAGCACCAGACGCGACAAGCCCATGTTTTTCATGGCACGCGCAGCGCCGCCGATGTTGCCGGGGTGGCTGGTATTGACCAGAACAACACGAATATTTTGCAGCAAGGTGTTGTGCTCTCAGATGCAGGTTTGGGGGAAAACGATCTTACAGAACCGACCAGCGTAACGCCACGAAAGCAAATGTGACACTTCTGCCGCCAAACTTTTCTGCTAGAATGTTCGGCTTTCTTCTTTAACATCTCCAGGTGACCCGCCCATGCAGCCTATGCTGAATATCGCCCTGCGCGCCGCTCGCAGCGCCAGTGAACTGATTTTCCGCTCCATCGAACGCCTGGATAGCATCAAGGTCGACGAGAAAGAGGCCAAGGACTACGTCTCCGAAGTGGATCGTGCCGCCGAGCAGAGCATCGTCAACGCCCTGCGCAAGGCCTACCCGAACCACTCCATTCAAGGTGAAGAAACCGGCCTGCACGCCGGCACCGGCGAAGAAGGCAAGGACTATCTGTGGATCATCGATCCGCTGGACGGCACCACCAACTTCCTGCGTGGCATCCCGCACTTCGCTGTCAGCATCGCCTGCAAATACCGTGGCCGCCTCGAGCATGCCGTGATCGTCGACCCGGTTCGCCAGGAAGAATTCACCGCCAGCCGCGGCCGTGGCGCCCAGCTCAATGGCCGTCGCCTGCGCGTCAGCTCGCGCACCAGCCTGGACGGCGCCCTGCTGGGCACCGGCTTCCCGTTCCGTGACAACCAGATGGCTGACATGGACAACTACCTGGGCATGTTCCGCGCCCTGACTGGCCAGACCGCCGGCATCCGCCGCGCCGGCTCCGCCAGCCTGGACCTCGCCTACGTGGCCGCCGGCCGTTTCGACGCCTTCTGGGAGTCGGGCCTGTCCGAGTGGGACATGGCGGCAGGCGTGCTGCTGATCCAGGAAGCCGGTGGCCTGGTGAGCGACTTCAACGGTGGCCATGACTTCCTCGACAAGGGCCACATCGTTGCAGGCAACATCAAGTGCTTCAAGGCCGTACTGACCGCTATCCAGCCACACCTGCCAGAGAGCATGAAGCGCTAAGCGCGGATTGCAGGCATAAAAAAAGCACCCCTCGGGGTGCTTTTTTTATGCCTTTGTCCCGCCATACGCGACCCTGTAGGAGCGGCCTTGTGTCGCGAAAGGGCTGCGAAGCAGCCCCGGCAACCTGTGATATGGCTAAGATCCCAGGGCCGCTACGCGCCCCTTTCGCGACACAAGGCCGCTCCTACAAAGAGCAGACCGCGCGCGCCTTACTGCCCGGCTTCGCTGAGGATCAGCTTGCCATTCTTGTCCAGCGGAATGGTCGAACCCGGCTCGCGGTCCATCTTCACCTTGCCCACCTGATCACCAATGGAATAGGTCACGTTGTAACCTACCACCTTCTCGCTGATGTCGTTGACCGTGTTGCAGCGGGTTTGCGTGGTGGTGTAGGTGTCACGCTGCTGCATGCCTTCCTGCACCTTGTTACCGGCATAACCACCACCGACCGCACCGGCCACGGTGGCGATCTTCTTGCCGGTGCCGCCGCCAATCTGGTTACCCAGCAGGCCGCCGGCAATGGCACCTACCACGGTACCGGCGATCTGGTGCTGGTCCTTGACCGGCGCCTGACGCGTAACGGCGACATCCTTGCAGACCTCGCGCGGGGTCTTGACCTGTTGCTTGATCGGTTGCACGTCGGTGACCTGAGCGTACTCAGGCCCCTTGTTCACCAAGCTGTAGGTGGCAACAGCACCTCCGGCAGTAACACCGACAGCACCCAGCACAGCGCCTACGAGCATTGATTTGTTCACATGAACCTCCTGTTGTACCTGCAGGACTAACCTGCTTTCTCCCAGCCTTGGAGCGAAAAAAAAGGCGCGAGTTCAACACTCGCGCCTCTTTGGTCGCCGAACGGTGTAGGACTAATCCTTAAGGACGGTCATCCACGCCTTCGTTTTTCGCAGGTGGAATCAGGTCTTCGCTGTTCAGGTTCAGCCAGATCAGTACCACGTTGGCGATGTAGATCGACGAATAGGTACCGGCCATGACACCGATGAACAGTGCCAGCGAGAAGCCGAACAGGTTGTCGCCGCCGAAGAACAGCAGCGCAGCGATCGCCAGCAAGGTCGACACCGAGGTAGCGATGGTGCGCAGCAGGGTCTGGGTGGTCGAGACGTTGATGTTCTCGATCAGCGAGGCCTTGCGCATCACACGGAAGTTCTCACGCACCCGGTCGAAGACGACGATTGTGTCGTTCAGCGAGTAGCCGATGATCGCCAGTACCGCCGCCAGCACCGTGAGGTCGAAGGTGATCTGGAAGAACGACAGGATACCCAGGGTCACCACCACGTCATGGATCAGCGAGACGATCGCGCCCACGGCGAACTTCCACTGGAAGCGGAAGGCCAGGTAGATGAGGATGCCACCCAGTGCCAGGAGCATGCCGAGGCCGCCCTGGTCGCGCAGCTCTTCACCCACCTGCGGGCCGACGAACTCGACGCGCTTGATGGTGGCCGGGTTGTCGCCACCGACCTTCTGCAGTGCGGCAGCAACCTTGTTGCCCAGCTGCGGGTCATCACCTGGCATGCGCACCAGCAGGTCGGTGGTGGCGCCAAAGCTCTGCACCACGGCCTCGTGGAAGCCGGAGTCGACCAGCTCTGCACGTACCGCCTTGAGGTCGGCCGGGCGCTCGTAGGTCAGCTCGATCAGCGTACCGCCGGTGAAGTCCAGGCCGAAGTTCAGGCCCTTCTGCCACCAGCTGAACAGCGCCAGCACGGTGAGGAGCACGGTGACGGCGAACGCGACATTGCGCACGCCCATGAAGTTGATGGTTTTCATCGCAGCTCCCTCAAACCCACAGCTTCTTGATGTCACGCCCGCCGCAGGTCAGGTTGACCATTGCACGGGTCACCATGACGGCGGTGAACATCGAGGTGAAAATCCCGAGGGACATGGTGACCGCGAAGCCCTTGACCGGGCCGGTACCCATGGCGAACAGGATGCCGCCGACCAGCAGGCTGGTCAGGTTGGCGTCGATGATCGCGGTATAGGCGCGGTTGAAACCTTCGTGAATGGCGCGCTGCACCGACATGCCGGCACTCAGCTCCTCACGGATACGCGAGAAGATCAGTACGTTGGCGTCCACCGCCATACCCATGGTCAACACGATACCGGCGATGCCTGGCAGGGTCAGGGTCGCGCCCAGCAGCGACATCAGCGCCAGCAGCAGGACCATGTTGCCCGCCAGGGCAACGGTGGCGATCACGCCGAAGCCGCGGTAGATGGCGATGATGAACAGCGAGACGAACAGCATGCCCCACAGCGACGCATCGATACCCTTGGTGATGTTGTCGGCACCCAGGCTTGGACCAATGGTACGTTCTTCGGCGAAGTACATCGGCGCAGCCAGACCACCGGCACGCAGCAGCAGGGCCAGCTCCGACGACTCACCCTGGCCGTTCAGGCCGGTGATACGGAACTGGCTACCCAGTGGCGACTGGATGGTCGCCAGGCTGATGATCTTTTTCTCTTCCTGGAAGCTCTGTACGGCAACGTCCTTCTCGACGCCATCGACAGTCTGCTTGACGTAGCGAGTGACCGGCTTCTGCTCGATGAAGATCACCGCCATGCTACGGCCAACGTTGCTGCGGGTGGCGCGGCTCATCAGCTCGCCACCGTGGCCATCCAGGCGAATGTTGACCTGCGGCCGGCCATGCTCGTCGAAGCTGGCCTGGGCATCGGTCACCTGGTCACCCGTGATGATCAGGCCGCGCTCGACAGCAGCGGAACGGTTGCCTTCACGGAACTCGAAGACCTCGGTAGTGGCCTTGGAAGCGCCCGGCTCGGCACCGAAGCGGAACTCCAGGTTGGCGGTTTTACCTAGGATACGCTTGGCTTCGGCGGTGTCCTGCACGCCCGGCAGCTCGACCACGATGCGGTTGGCGCCTTGGCGCTGCACCAGCGGCTCGGCCACGCCCAGCTCGTTCACACGGTTACGGACGGTGGTCAGGTTCTGCTTGATCGAGTACTCGCGGATCTCGGCGACTTTCGCCTGGGTCAGCGCCAGACGCAGCACGGCGAGCTCGTTGCGCTCGGTGGTGGTCAGGTCGAAGTCATTGAAATTCTTGCGGATCAGGGCGCGTGCCTGCTCGCGGGTAGCATCGTCAGCGAAGCCCAGCATTACGCCGCCATCCTGCTGCGGCAGGCTGCGGTAGCGGATGCGCTCTTTGCGCAGCAAGGTCTTGACCTCGCCTTCGTAGACTTTCATGCGGGCGCTCATCGCCTTGTCCATGTCCACTTCGAGCAGGAAGTGCACACCACCGGACAGGTCCAGGCCCAGCTTCATCGGGCTTGCACCCAGGTTGCGCAGCCATTGCGGGGTAGTCTGGGCCAGGTTCAGGGCCACGACATAATCATCGCCCAGTGCCTTGCGCACGACATCCTTGGCTGGCAGTTGATCTTCCTGGTTGGTCAGGCGAATCAGCCCACTGCCCTTCTCACCCAGGCTCGCGCCCTTGACGGTGATACCGGCATCGACCAGCGCCTTGCTGACGCGATCGAGGTCGGCCTGGTTGACCCGCAGCGCCGAGCTGGCACCGCTGATCTGCACCGCCGGATCATCCGGGTAGAGGTTGGGAGCGGAATAAATGAAACCGATCGCCAGTACCACCAGGATCAGTGCGTATTTCCACAGAGGGTATTTGTTCAGCATCACGCCGCCCGTTCAAGACGCGGGGCGCTTTGCGCGCCCCGACTGGAAAAATGAAACCGGTAACTCAGATAGCCTTGAGCGTACCTTTTGGCAGGGTGGCCGCGATGGCACCCTTCTGGAACTTCAGTTCGACGGTGTCGGAAACTTCCAGGACCACGAAGTCATCGGAAACCTTGACGATCTTGCCGGCGATACCGCCGTTGGTGACAACTTCATCACCTTTCTGCAAGTTGCTCAGCAGGTTCTTCTGCTCTTTGGCGCGCTTGGCCTGCGGGCGCCAGATCATCAAGTAGAAGATGACCAGGAAACCGACCAGGAAAATCCATTCGAAACCGGTGCCGGCTGGGCCAGCGGCGGGTGCTGCAGCGTCCGCGTAAGCGGCGGGGATCAAGAAGCTCATTGGGCACTCCTAATGTAATGTTCTAATAATGGATGCGAACAGTCAGTCCAAAGGCGGCACAGGCAGCCCGCGTTTGGCGTAGAAGGCGTCGACAAAGGCGGCCAATTTACCCTGTTGAATAGCCTCGCGTAAACCGGCCATCAAGCGCTGGTAATGGCGCAAGTTGTGGATGGTATTCAGCATGCTGCTCAGCATTTCGCCACACTTGTCCAGATGATGGAGATAAGCGCGGGAGAAGTTGGTGCAGGTGTAGCAGTCACAGGTCGGATCCAGCGGCGAATCATCATGGCGATGGAACGCGTTGCGGATCTTGATTACCCCTGCATCGACGAACAGATGGCCGTTGCGCGCGTTGCGCGTGGGCATCACGCAGTCGAACATGTCGACGCCGCGGCGCACACCCTCAACCAGATCTTCCGGTTTGCCTACCCCCATAAGGTAACGAGGTTTGTCAGCCGGCATCTGGCCCGGCAGGTAGTCGAGCACCTTGATCATTTCGTGCTTCGGCTCGCCAACCGACAGGCCACCAATGGCCAGGCCGTCGAAGCCGATGTTTTCCAGGGCTTCCAGCGAGCGCATGCGCAGGTCCTGGTACATGCCACCCTGAACGATACCGAACAGTGCCGCCGTGTTGTCGGCGTGGGCATTCTTCGAGCGTTGGGCCCAGCGCAGCGACAGTTCCATGGAGGTGCGCGCCACGTCGTGCTCGGCCGGGTACGGCGTGCACTCGTCGAAGATCATGACGATGTCCGAGCCCAGGTCACGCTGCACCTGCATGGACTCTTCCGGGCCCATGAACACCTTGGAGCCGTCGACGGGCGAGGCGAAGGTCACGCCTTCCTCCTTGATCTTGCGCATGGCGCCCAGGCTGAACACCTGGAAACCACCGGAATCGGTGAGGATAGGGCCTTTCCATTGCATGAAGTCATGCAGGCCGTTGTGCTTCTTGATCACCTCGGTACCCGGGCGCAGCCACAGGTGGAAGGTGTTGCCGAGGATGATTTCGGCGCCGATGGCCTCGATGTCACGCGGCAGCATGCCCTTGACCGTGCCATAGGTGCCCACCGGCATGAACGCCGGGGTCTCGACCGTGCCACGGGGGAAGGTCAGCCGGCCACGACGGGCCTTGCCGTCGGTGGCCAGCAGTTCGAACGACATTCGACAGGTGCGACTCATGCTTGATCCTCTGGGCCGCGTGGCGCCGGATTGCGGGTGATGAACATGGCATCACCGTAACTGAAGAAGCGGTAACCCTGGTCAACCGCCGCCGCGTAGGCAGCCATGGTTTCGGGGTAACCGGCGAAGGCCGAGACCAGCATCAACAGCGTGGACTCCGGCAGGTGGAAGTTGGTGACCAGGCAATCGACCACATGGAACGGCCGACCCGGGTAGATGAAGATGTCGGTATCACCGCTGAAGGCCTTGAGCACGCCATCGCGCGCTGCGCTCTCCAGCGAGCGCACGCTGGTGGTACCGACTGCGATCACCCGGCCGCCACGGGCGCGGCAGGCCTCGATGGCGTCGACCACGTCCTGGCTCACTTCGAGCCACTCTTTGTGCATGTGGTGGTCTTCGATCTTGTCGACCCGCACCGGCTGGAAGGTGCCGGCGCCCACGTGCAGGGTGACGAAGGCGCGCTCGACGCCCTTGGCGGCGATCTTTTCCAGCAGCGCTTCGTCGAAGTGCAGGCCCGCAGTCGGCGCGGCCACCGCACCGGCGCGTTCGGCGTACACGGTCTGGTAGCGCTCACGGTCGGCGCCTTCGTCGGGGCGGTCGATGTAGGGCGGCAACGGCATGTGCCCGACGCGATCGAGCAGCGGCAGCACCTCTTCGGTGAAGCGCAGTTCGAACAGGGTGTCGTGGCGGGCGACCATCTCGGCCTCGCCACCGCCATCGATGAGGATCACTGCGCCTTCCTTCGGCGCCTTGCTGGCACGTACATGGGCCAGCACGCGGTGGCTGTCGAGTACACGCTCGACCAAGACTTCCAGCTTGCCGCCGGAAGCTTTCTGGCCAAACAACCGCGCCGGAATCACCCGGGTGTTATTGAACACCATCAGGTCGCCCGGCCGCAGGTAGTCGAGCAGATCGGGGAATTGCTTGTGCGCCAACGCCCCGCTCGGGCCATCGAGGACCAGCAGACGGCTGCCATGGCGCTCGGCCAGAGGGTGGCGGGCGATCAGGGAATCGGGGAGTTCGAAGGAAAAATCGGCGACGCGCATGATGATGTTCGGGTTCGACAGGGCCGGGAAGTTTAGCCCAATGTGTGAAAATTGACCATGAAAGCCGATTGACCGACCACGAGCACCTCTCTATACTGCGCGCCACACGCCCTGATGGCGGAATTGGTAGACGCGGCGGATTCAAAATCCGTTTTCGAAAGGAGTGGGAGTTCGAGTCTCCCTCGGGGCACCAAGATCCGGAAAAAACCGACCTTTTGGTCGGTTTTTTTGTGCCCGGCGTTTCCCCCTGACAGGGCCAGGAGGCAGCGCCCGTCTAGCTCAGCTTCAGTAGTGACGACCAGCATCAATCCATGCCTTCACCTGCTTCATGCCCAACCTGTAACGGGCGCAGTTGTGCAAGGCCAGAATATCCAGTTCGCCGCGTAGCAGTGGTGCAAACTGCCCTTTCTCTTCTTCTGACAGATCCAGCCCAGCCACCACCTGATCCGCAGTCAAGCCCTCGCGCACCACGGCATTGATCGCTTCGTTCAGCAGCTCTCGATAGCGCAGCCGAACAGGGTCCGGCACACCCATGGCTTCGAGTATCACGCCATACTTGCTGATCGAACGGCGATAGACCCAGACAAACAGATCCGCCGCCATGGACATGTCCCGCTGCTCGTAAACCCCCATCATTGCCAGCGCATAATCCTCTGGGTTCACATCCAGGAATGACAAGGGCGAGCAGTTGTAGAGCATCAACGGGATGTTCGCTGCCAACCGGCTTGTGCGTTTGTTTCCATCCTCGAACGGCTGCAGGTAGGCCAGGTTTATCCACAGGAAGAACGCGGCTTCGATCGGATTCTTGATTTGCCTCGCCTTGTCCAATATCTGTTCGAACATTTCCCCCAGCAGGGAGGGCACCTGGGTCGGGAAATAGGTGGTACCACTGATGTTCACTACGGTCTGGCGAACACTGCCCAAGGCAGCACCATCTGCCAGCAGATCCTGCATCAGCAGGGCATGCAGGTTGCTGATAACCGCCGGATTGAGCCCGTATTCAGGCACCGCATCAACCATGAACTCGATGGCAGCCTTGTGGTTGAGCAGCATGACCGCATCCAGATCGCCGCCTGTCACACCACTTTCGAAGAGCCTTTCGGTGTCGAGCAATGTATAGCGGTTGCCTTCCAGGCGCGACGAAGACCAGGAAAGATCTATCAGCAAAGGCTCAAGCACCTTGCGCGCATAAGTGCCCGCCGGCTGCTGCCCTCTCATTCTTCCCTCACGCTCTAGTGCAGCTGCCAGATTCTTGGGCAGCCACGTCGTCTGATTCGGTTGGTAGCTGTCCACCAGATCACGCTGATAGGTGACTACTTCGCGTACTGCCAATGGCCGAAGCAACGATGCACGAAGTACGCGACTTTCCGACGACCAGGGCAATTCGGCGGTGATACTCGGTGCTTGCTCACTGTCGCTGGCAAGAGGAGCAGCAAACTTCAGTCGATATCGCGTGGTACGCCCATCTTTTTCGCGCTCAACCTTGCCTCCCTGCAGCAATACCTCCAGGTGGCGTTTGACAGTTGACCAGCTCGCATCCAGGCGCTCGGCCAGCTCGCGAGAACTGAGTACTTGATTGCCCTGCAAAGCGGCCAGGATCTGGTTTGGCAACGTCATGACATCTCCGGATGTAGCTCAATACAGCTCAATATAGCTCAATATAGCCCAATGCAGCTCAATTCAGCTCAATGCAGCTCAATTAAGCTCAACCCAGCTCATTAAACCTGATAAACCCCGCTTTTTGACGTCACCCCCACAACCACGTGCCCTGCAAGTATCCAACGAATCTATTGGTCGCCAAGACATTGATGGCCATAAGCTGTCATTCGTCGGTTATATGCCAAAAGCATTGATACCGTGATGGCGCTTCGCCATAGTTGCGCGCCCCCTTACCCATTAACACTGCGTGACCCATGAACAAAACCGCGCCCTGTCTGGCAGCAATGATGCTGCTGAGTGGGTGCAATGGAATGCCAACCGCTTACGTTTCAGACCCTGTCTACGACCAGGCTTTTGTCGTCACTTCCGGTGCCCCCCTCCCGATGCTGCTGATGGCCAGCGCCATCCAGTGGAACGAAGACTATGCCGTCACCGCCAAGCACACCCCATTCCTGCGCAACGTGGTGCATGAAGGGCTGGGCGATGTGGTGTTCTTCAAGCACAAGGCCGCCAAGGTGCCGCAGTGGCGCCAGTTCGTGCCCGGCGAGTCGGTGACTGCGGTCGGCTTCAACAGCTTCATGATGCCGGTGCAAGGCAAAGGCCGTACCCTCAACTCGCTGGTACGCCTCGAAGGCACGCCGGGAAGCGTTTTTTACGCAGTGCATGATGGCCCGATCACCAAAGGCATGTCCGGCGGCCCGGTATTCGCCGATGACGGCAAAGTGGTCGGGATGAACGTTGCCTTTATCGCCAAGGATGGGATCGACGCCCGCAACCGCCCGGACCTGGCCGACAAGGCGAGGGTCAGTGTGTTCATGTCGTACAGCGAAATCGACAAGGAATGGCGGCGCTTCCAGTATCTGGCGCACAAGGGCAAGCCACACAGCGCACCTGCTGCGGTCAAGGGTTATGTAGCGGTTGCTAGCAAGCCCTGATCCACGGTTGCGAACCAACATGATACGGTTGCGGTCGGCCTGATGATGTGGCCGGTACATTCTCGCAAAAGGACCTGCCATGCATCTTGCCCACCGCCCCGTTCAGCCAGCTGACATCCCCGCCATCTGCTGCTTCCCACAAGGCCCGGATGAACTGTTCTACATGTTTCCCAAAGCCAACTACCCGCTCACCCCTGCGCTACTGAGCGACACCATCGCCCAACGCAGCGGTTCGACCGTGGTCGAAGGCGATGGCCTGGTGCTCGGCTTCGCCAACTTCTACAAGGCCGAGCACGGTGGTATCTGCGCCCTCGGCAACGTGGTGGTCGCCCCCGCCGCTCGGGGCCAGGGTGTGGCGCGTTACCTGGTGCAACGCATGGTCGAGCTGGCCCGCGAGCAGTTCGCGGCGCGGGAGGTCTGGGTGTCGTGCTTCAACCACAACACCGCGGGTTTGCTGCTTTATCCACAGCTTGGCTTTGTACCGTTTGGCATTGAGGAGCGGAAGGCTCAGGATGGCAGGCGGGTGGCCTTGGTGCAGATGAAGTTACAGATATTTTGATTATCAGCGTGAGGCAACATGGGGCCGGGCGAAAAGGTCTACTCCAAGGGCACGTATGACCTTCAACACGGTATCAAAGCGAGGCTTTGCTCCTGGGTTGAGCGCTTTGTAGAGGCTCTCTCGCCCCAGCCCGCTTTGTGCCGCAATTTGAGACATGCCCTTTGCACGGGCTATGTGACCAAGCGCACGAATGATCTCAGCGGAATCGCCATCTGACAGCACTTGACTCCGCACTTCGAGCGACAAAATCTCTTGCAACATCCACCGTCGAACCTTCACCCCTCCTCGTCGTCCCATCCTGCATCCCCGGCTTTTCGAGGCACCCCGCGTGAAAGACGTCATCGCCCGCAAGTACCGCCTGATCGTCAAGACCTTCGGCTACATCGGCTGGTCGCTGTTCTGGCTGTTGCTCTGGGACGTGCTGGTCACCATCGACTTCATGCTGTTCTTCAACAGCAAGTTCACCCTGCCGCTGATCCCACTGACCTTGCTGGGTTCGGCGCTGGTGGTGCTGGTGAGCTTTCGCAACAGCAGCGCCTACAACCGCTGGTGGGAAGCGCGGACCTTGTGGGGGGCATTGGTGAACAGTTCGCGCAGCTTCGCCCGGCAGACACTGACGCTGATCGATGACACCGAAGATGGGCTGAACCCGATCAAGGCCACCTTGCTGCGTCGGCACATTGCCTATGTGAACTGCCTGGCGGCGCACCTGAAGGGTGAGGCCTGCCCGGACGAGCTGATGGCGTTCATCCCGCCGGGGGAGTTCGAGCGGCGTAACCGTTCGAACAACTTCGCCAACGATATTCTCAGCGGCTCGGCGGCGTTGCTGGCACGGGAATACCAGGCCGGGCGGCTGGACAGCATTCGCCTGGCACGGCTGGAGTCGACGCTGGTGGACCTGTCCAACGCCCAGGGTGGCATGGAGCGGATCGCCAATACGCCACTGCCCTACCCCTACGTGTACTTCCCAAGGCTTTTCATCACCCTGTTCTGCCTGATCGTGCCAGTGGGGCTGGTGGAGTCGCTGGGCTGGTTCACGCCGCTGGCGTCGACGGTGGTCGGGTTCATGCTGCTGGCGATCGAGCGGATCGGGACGGATCTGCAGAGCCCGTTTCGCTTCAGCGAGCATCAGATTCAGATGGACACCATCTGCGAGACCATCGAGCGGAATCTGGAATCGATGCAGCGGGAAGCGCAGTGTGGGGAGTTGGCGCAGTAGGGGCTGCTTTGCAGCCCCGCCTATCGGTCAGGCCCGCACATACCGCTGGCGCAGCAGATCACTGAAGGCATCAACCAACAACACCAGCACCAGCATCGCCATGATCACCGTGCTGGCCTGGGCCTCCTGGAACAGGCTCAGGGTGGTATAGAGCATCTGCCCCAGCCCCCCCGCCCCGACAAAGCCCAGCACACTGGCCATGCGAATGTTGTTCTCCCAGCGGTACAGGCTGTAAGCGAGCAACTGCGGCCACAGGTTCGGCAAGGTCCCGAAACAGAACGCGGCCACCTGTCCCCCACCCTGCAGGCGAATCGCTGCGGCAGGTTCTGCCGGCGCATTCTCCAGCGCCTCGGCGAACAGGCGCCCCAACACCCCGGACGTGTGCAGCGCCAGGGCCAAGGTTCCAGCATTGGGCCCCAGACCCGCCGCCAGTACCGTCAACGCAGCCCACACCAACTCCGGAATGGCTCGCAAGGCATTGAGCAGCAAGCGCGCCAGCGATTGCAGCGGCCAGCCAAAGCGCCCCGCTGCCGGCAAGGCCAACAGCATGCCAAGGGCCATCGCCAACAACGTACCCAGCCCAGACATGGCCAGGGTCTCCATGGCGCCCCGCCCTACCGCCTGCAGGTGCTCGATGGACAAATCCGGGTGCAGGAAGCGGCTGGCGTACTCGCCCATCTGCCCCAGGCCGCCATCACCCACCAAGGCATGCAGGTCCAGTTGCAGATAACCGAACGACGCCACCACCGCCGCGACGATGGCAACGATCACCAGCAGGTTGATCACCCGGTTCATGCCAGCCTCCCGCGCAGGAAGCGGCTGAGCAGGTCAGCCAGCAGCACCAGGCCAAGAAACGCCAGCAGCATGCTCGCCACCTCGCCTCCGGCGAACATGCGCATCGACAAATCGATCTGCTGCCCCAGCCCGCCAGCACCAACAAAGCCCATCACCACCGAGGCACGCACGGCACACTCCCAGCGGTACACGGTATAGGACACCACCTCCGCCGACGCACTGGGCAGGATGCCGTAGAAAAACGCAGTCAACCGGCCACTGCCAGCCTGCAGCAAGGCATGTGCCGGGCGCTGGTCGACCGATTCGAAAATTTCCGCATAGACCTTGCCGAGCATGCCGCTGTAGGTAATCGCGATGGCCAGCACCCCGGCCGTCGGCCCCAGGCCCACGGCCCGCACGAACAGCAACGCCCAGACGATCTCCGGCACGCTACGCAGGAAAATCAGCAAACCGCGCACAGGCAAGCGCAACAGGCGCGACCACGGCCCGGCCCGGCCTCCCCGAGAGGCCGCACGCAGTGACAGCGCACGGCTGGCCAGCAGGCTGGTCGGGACCGCCAGCAGCAATGCCAAGGCCATGCCGGCTGTCGCCACGGCCAAGGTTTGCAAAGTGGAGTCGTACAGCAATTTGAGAAAATCGGCACTGTGGGCCGGTGGCCAGAAAGCGCTGGTGAAACTGGCGATCTGCTGCCGGTTCTCCGCCTGCAGCAAAACGCCAGGGTTCAGTTCGCTCAATTGCAGCCCAGGCCACAGCACGGCCAACGCCAGCAAGGTCAGCAACAGACGCGGCAACGCAGCCGGGTCGCGAGCGTCGGCCTTCAGCATCGTGGAATCTGCACGGTCAGGGTCGGCCCCATGGCTTGCGCTGGCGAGCCCAGTTGCTCGTTGGCGTACAGCGCATCCAGCAATTGCCCGGTCACCGCTTCGGCCGGGCAGTCGAACGCCACCTGCCCTTCACGAATACCGATCACCCGCGGAAAGTGTGCCAGCGCCAGGTCTACCGCATGCAGGCTGGCCACCAGGGTCAGGCCATTGGCCACGGCATGGCGATTGAGCAGCGCCAGGCTGTGATCGGCCAGCACCGGGTCCATGGCCGACACCGGCTCGTCGGTCAGCAGCACTTCCGGGTGCTGATACAACGCCCGGGCGATGCCGACCCGTTGCAACTGCCCGCCGGACAATTGCCCGCACTGGACGAACAGCTTGTCGGCCAGGCCCAGCTCGGCCAAGGCCTGGCGCGCCCCCGGCACATCGGTCGGATACACCAGGTTGAGCAGGCCACGCAGCAGGCCCCACTGCCCCAGGCGCCCCGCCAGTACGGCTGTCACCACGCGCTGGCGGGGCGGCAGTGGCGGTGCCTGGTGCACCAGGCCAATCCGGGCACGCAGACGCTGCCGCGCCCTGGCAGACAGCGCCCAGGGCTGCTCACCGAACACTTCCAGCTGCCCGCTGCTGGGCTGCACGGCGGTAGCCATCAGGTGCAGCAGGCTGGACTTGCCGGCCCCCGAAGGGCCGATGATTGCCACCCGCTCACCCTTGGCGATGCTCAGGCTGACGGCATCGAGCGCGCGGACCTGGCCATGGCGCAGGCCGGCGCCGTGTACATGAATGGTCACTTGAGCAGGCCGGCCTCACGTGCGGCTTGCTCGGTGCCTGCGTAGTTCTCAGGCTTGGTCTCGATGAAGCGGCTGGCCGCCTGCAGGTCGAGGATCGCCTTGTGCTCCGGGTTGGCCGGGTCGAGGTCGAGGAACGCCTGCTTGATCTTTTCTTTCAGCGCCGGGTCCATGTTGCCGCGCACGGTCCAGTTGTAGTCGTAGTAGGCCGGCGTGGTGGCAAACACCTTGACCTTGCTGGTATCGACCTTGCCGGCATCGACCAGTTTCTGCCAGACGCTGGCGTTGAGCACGCCGCCGTCGACCTTGCCAGCCTGCACCCAGGCCACGGTCGCGTCGTGGGCACCGGAATAGGCCACACGGCTGAAGTAGCTCTCAGGCTTGATGTTGTCTTCCTTGAGCATGAAGTAGCGCGGCATCAGGCTGCCCGAGGTGGACGAGATCGAACCGAAGGCGAACGACTTGCCCTTGAGGTCGGCCAGGCTTTTCACGGCCGGGTTGGCGGTAATGAACTTGGAGGTGAACTGGGCGTCCTGCTCACGCTGCACCAGCGGCGTGGCGGTCGGGTCCTTCAGGTGCACCTGGACGAAGGTGAAACCACCCAGCCAGGCCATGTCCAGACGGTTGCTGGCCAGCGACTCGACCACCGCCGGGTAGTCCGCCACCGGTACGAACTTCACATCCATGCCCAGCTGCTTGGACAGGTACTTGCCCAGTGGCTCGAACTTGCGCAGCAGTTCGGTTGGCGCTTCGTCGGGAATGGCACTGACCCGCAGGGTATCGGCGGCCTGGGCGACTACGGCACAGCAGGACAGCACGAGGCCGGCGGCGAGCGCCAGGGGGCGTTTGAGCATGGGAGTTCTCCGGTTCAATAGCGGGGAAAGAGCCGGCAACGCGCCGGCGTTGGGAATTATAAGAGGCACAGGCGCAAAGGCCAGCTTTGCTACAATCGCGCAACAAATTGATCCCCTGAGGTGCATATGAGCGAGCCGATTCGCCTGACCCAGTACAGCCACGGTGCCGGCTGTGGCTGCAAGATCTCCCCCAAGGTGCTGGATGTGATCCTCGCCGAAAGCGGCACCCAGGCCCTGGACCCGAAGCTGTGGGTTGGCAATGCCTCGCGTGATGACGCCGCCGTGTACGCCCTGGACGATGAGCGCGGGGTGGTCTCGACCACCGACTTCTTCATGCCGATCGTCGACGACCCGTACGACTTCGGCCGCATCGCCGCGACCAACGCGATCAGCGATATCTATGCCATGGGTGGTGACCCGCTGATGGCCATCGCCATCCTCGGCTGGCCGGTCAATGTACTGCCCCCGGAGGTCGCCCGCGAAGTGATCCGCGGCGGCCGCGCCGTGTGCGCCGAAGCCGGCATCCCGCTGGCCGGCGGCCACTCCATCGACGCGCCGGAGCCGATCTTCGGCCTGGCGGTCACCGGCGTGGTCAGCAAGCGCCACCTCAAGCGCAACGACACCGCCATCGCTGGCTGCCGCCTGTATCTGACCAAGCCACTGGGCATCGGCATCCTCACCACCGCCGAGAAGAAGGCCAAGCTGCGCGAGCAGGACCAGGGCCTGGCGCGCGACTGGATGTGCACGCTGAACACCCCGGGCAGCCGCTTCGGCAAGCTCGATGGGGTCAAGGCGATGACCGATGTCACCGGCTTCGGCCTGCTTGGCCACCTGGTCGAGCTGGCCGAAGGCAGTGGCCTTACCGCACAGCTGGACTACGCCGCGGTGCCGCGCCTGCCAAGTGTCGACCACTACCTGGCCGAGGGCTGCATCCCTGGCGGGACCCTGCGCAACTTCGACAGCTATGGGCACAAGCTCGGTACCCTGACCGACGAGCAGAAGCACCTGCTGTGCGACCCGCAGACCAGCGGCGGCCTGCTGGTTGCCGTTACCCCTGAAGGCGAAGCCGAGTTCCTGGCAGTGGCAGGCGAACTGGGGTTGAACCTGTCGCCAATCGGCCTGCTGGTCGAGCGACAGAGCCACGCGGTCGAGGTGAAATGATGCGCCCCGACTGCACCGACTTCCGCCAGCTGTTTCTCGACGACGCGCCGATGATGGACATGCGCGCGCCGATCGAATTCGTCAAAGGTGCCTTCCCCGGCACCGTCAACCTGCCGCTGATGACGGACCAGGAGCGGCAGAAGGTCGGCACCTGCTACAAGCAGCAGGGCCAGGCCGCCGCCATCACCCTCGGCCACCAGCTCGTCAGCGGCGCGACCAAGCGCGAGCGCCTGCGTGCCTGGGCCAGCTTTGCCAAGGCCCACCCTGATGGTTACCTGTACTGCGCCCGCGGTGGCCTGCGCTCGCTGATCGTGCAGCAATGGCTGCGCGACGAGGCCGGCATCGACTATCCGCGCATCAAGGGCGGCTACAAGGCCATGCGCACCTTCCTGCTGGAAACCACCCAGCAGGCCGTCGAGCAATGCGATTTCGTGCTGGTAGGCGGCCTCACCGGCACCGGCAAGACCGATGTGCTGCAGCAGCTGAACAACGTGCTCGACCTTGAAGGCCATGCAAACCACCGCGGTTCCAGCTTCGGCAAGCGCGCCACCGCCCAGCCGGCGCAGATCGACTTCGAGAACAAGCTGGCCATCGACGTGCTGAAGAAGCGCGCCCGTGGCATCGAACAGTTCGTGCTCGAAGATGAGGGCCGCATCGTCGGCAGTTGTTCGGTGCCGCTGGAGCTGTACCAGGGCATGCAGCAATACCCGATGGTGTGGCTGGAGGACAGTTTCGAGAATCGCGTGGAGCGCATCCTGCGCGATTACGTGATCAACCTGTGCGCCGAGTTCGTAGCCGTGCATGGCGAGGAAGACGGCCGCCTGAAATTTGCCGGGCGGATGATGCAAAGCATGAGCAACATCCATAAGCGGCTCGGCGGGGAACGCTTCCAGCGATTGTCAGCCATCTTGAGCGAGGCGCTGGACGAGCAGCTGCGCAGTGGCGCGGTGGACCTGCATCGGGGCTGGATCGAAGGGCTGCTCAAGGAATATTACGACCCGATGTACGCCTACCAGCGTGAAGCCAAGGCCGAACGGATCGAGTTTGCCGGGGATGCAGTGGAAGTGCGCGAATACCTCAAGGCCCGTGCCCAGCGTCAACACCGGCAGTGAACCTGACCCTGCGGGAGCGGGCTTGCCCGCGATTGGGCCAGCCCGGGCAACCTCACTGCCCGGGGCTGAGCACCCGCTCCAGCTCCGCCGCCCGCTCGCGGGTCATGTCCAGCACGCACATGCCGCCTTCCAGCTGCGCCATGGTTCCGCCACTGGCTTGCACATGGAACTTGCAGTTGGCGTCTCGATAGGCGATCCACTGGCGCTGCACATCGCGCAGGCTCTTCTGCTGCCCGGCGTCGAGCTTGGTCGCGAGTTGCTTGTAGACCCGGTTCAGGCGCTGGTCCTGCAGTTGGGTTTCCGCCTGAATGCAACTGCTCATGGCCACCGTGCTGGAAGCCTTGTCCATGCATTGGCTGTAGGCCGGCGAGTTGTCGTCGGCCTGCGCCAGCGGCGCCAAACAGGTCATGAGCAGCAGATATCGCGTGTTCATCGCAAATCCCCTCAAAGCGTTTGTACCGGCTCAGGCGGCATCAGCACCTTGCCCGGCTCGAATTGCAGCGCTGGCATCTGGGTGGCCGCATAAGCGGTCACGGCCAGCGCTGCGATCAGGGCGACATCCAGCCAGTTCCACCCCGGCACATCGTCACTGCTGCGCGCCGTGCAGCACTGCCATAGCTGGCCCAGACAAAACACGGTGATCGCTGCCAGCCACAGGTAGAAGCCCGCGCCGAAACCGGTGCGCTGGGTGAATTCATAGCTGATGTTGTCTGGCAGGCGCTCGATGCCAAAGCTGCTGGCCGCCAGGTACAACGCACCCAGCCCAAGCAGCAGCGCCAGCCGACGAAAGCGTCGATGGCAAAGGATGGCCACCGCCAGCAGCGGGTTGGCGAACCACTGGAACATGCCGAAGGGGATGCCCCAGGGGCCATACAGGAACATCTGCAGCGCCGGCATGTGCCGGCCGGCGCTCATATGGGCGCCGTCGAAGGCCAGGCTGAGCAGGTACAGGGCCAGGCTCAGGGCCAGGTAGCAGGCTGGCAACCGGGCGCCCAGGGTCATGCGACTGGTGGTTCCAGCAGCAGGCCGTAGATACCTGAGTCGGTCAGCTCGCCGGCCACGCACCAGCGCGCCCGCAACGTGCCCTCGAGCACGAAGCCCTGGCGTTCGAGGGTGCGGGCCGAGCCCTGGTTACGTGGGTCGATCTCGCCTTCGAGGCGGCGCATGTGCAGGGTATGGGCGATGTAGTCGATGAAGCAGGTCAGCGCTTCGTCCATGTAGCCCCTGCCCTGCACCGCGCTGGCCAGGCAATAGCCGATCTCGCCCCGGCGCGAGACTTCGTCGATGTTGAACAGCTGGACCATGCCAATCAGTTCGCCATTGTCCCGGCGGTACATGCCCAGCTTGAGTTGCTCGCCATTGGTATAGGCTTCGCGGTCGGCGGCCAGCGCGCTTTCGGCTTCGGCCAGGTCCTGCCAGGGGGCATGGTGCCAGTAACGCATGACCTCGGGGTCGGCCATGATCTTCAGCCACTGCGCGGCATCCGCGTGGCGCATGGGGCGCAGCTGCAGGCGCGGGCTGTCGAGGCACAGGTCGGTGGGGAAACTGCGGGGTGGGGTCACGCCGGATCTCCTGTCCATTGCTGGGGAGATGACAGTTTAACGTTATGTGGGGGGCTGCGGGTGTATGTCTTGGAATGTGTGGTGGGGCGGCGCTCGACCTCAAGAGCGCTGCAACTCTATCGGCGAACCCCCTTCAATCAGACGGCATCCGACAGAGGCCTGAGGATGAATCGCTCCCCCCGCCCTGTTGAAGCATTTGGTTTCGGATTCAGAATTTTCTTACAGCTGATAGCCCTTTCGCGGGCATGCCCGCTCCCACAGGGAACTGCTCAGTCTTCGATGCCTGCGCCGGATCTGTGGGAGCGGGCGAGCCCGCGAAAGGGCCGGCGCAGGCTGCCAAAAAGGGTCAGGCCACCTCCGCCCCATCATCCGGCCAATGCGGTTCGTTGGCCCCAGGCGGGGTCAGCGGCGGCAGCCCATAGGCCGCCCGCGCATCGTCACAGCTGGGGTTATGCACCCCACCCTCCCACGACGCTTCGAATTCGCGGCACGGGCTGGAACGGTTGGCGTAGATGGTGCACGCCACCTGTTGGCCAATCTCACCCTGCAGGCTCACGCAGCGGCAAGGCTTGGCGTCGGTGCCGATCATCGCAACACGGGTGGGGTTGATCTGTACCACCAGGTCATCCGGCACAACACCGCCGGCAGACTGGCATTCGCCCCAGAAGAAGGACACACGGAAGTACCCGCAGCAGGCGCCGCAGTCAAGGCAAGGGTTATATTCGGACATGATGGCACGGAAGGAAGGTTGTTGTTATCGGGGCTGGGCCCGCGCGCCATTTGTAATCGAAGCCAGGTCGGCTGAGAAGAGGGGCACTGCAAAAATAGTTTGCCGTTGATCCGGCAGGCCCGAGCCCGCCGAAGCGGGCCCGGGTGGCGCGTTACTTCTGGGTCAATCCGTCAGCTCGGAACATCTGGCGGATGCCGCGGATCGCCTGGCGAATGCGGTCCTGGTTCTCGATCAGGGCGAAGCGCACATGGTCGTCACCATAGTCACCAAAACCGATGCCCGGCGACACACAGACCTTGGCTTCAGCCAGCAGCTTCTTGGCGAACTCCAGCGAACCCAGGTGCGCATACTGCTCTGGAATCTTCGCCCACACGTACATCGACGCCTTGGGGTTCTCGACCATCCAGCCCAGTTCGTGCAGGCCCTTGACCAGCAGGTTGCGGCGCTGGCGGTATTGCTCGGCGATATCGCGCACACACTGTTGGTCACCTTCCAGGGCGGCGATGGCCGCCACCTGCAGCGGGGTGAAGGTGCCGTAGTCGTGGTAGCTCTTGATTCGCGCCAGGGCGCTGACCAGCTCGGGATTACCGACCATGAAACCGATCCGCCAGCCGGCCATGTTGTAGCTCTTGGACAGCGTGAAGAACTCCACCGCGATGTCCTTGGCGCCCGGCACTTGCATGATCGACGGCGCTTTCCAGCCGTCATAGACGATGTCGGCGTAGGCCAGGTCGTGCACCACCAGCACGTCGTACTGCTTGGCCAGGGCCACCACGCGTTCGAAGAAGTCCAGTTCCACGCACTGGGCAGTGGGGTTGGACGGGAAGCCGAGGATCATCATCTTCGGCTTGGGGATCGACTCGCGAATCGCCCGCTCCAGTTCGTTGAAGAAATCCACTCCCGGCACCAGTGGCACCGAACGCACCTGGGCACCGGCGATCACGGCGCCGTAGATGTGGATCGGGTAGCTCGGGTTAGGCACCAGCACCGTGTCACCATGATCAAGGGTGCCAAGCATCAGGTGCGCCAGGCCCTCTTTCGAGCCGATGGTGACGATGGCTTCGCTTTCCGGGTCGATATCGACCTCGTAGCGCTCCTTGTACCAGTTGGAGATAGCCCGGCGCAGGCGTGGAATGCCGCGGGAGGTGGAATAACCATGGGTGTCATCACGCTGGGCGACCTGTACCAGCTTCTCGACGATGTGCGGCGGGGTCGCACCGTCGGGGTTGCCCATGCTCAGGTCGATGATGTCCTCGCCACGGCGGCGGGCGGCCATCTTGAGTTCGGCAGTGATGTTGAAGACGTAAGGGGGGAGACGATCGATGCGCGCGAAACGGCGCGGCGAACCTGGATTGGCCATGGTTTCCTCGGGAGACGTAAGCGCCCGGAACCGTCCGAGCGACGCTGGCCGCTGCGGCGGCCCGGATCAGAAGATAGTGCCGAAACAGGTTCGCTGTAAAGGATAAACTCCTCTTTTGTTAGAGATTTTCAGATTTATTATTTGAAAATTAGAGATTTATGTTTTCAGACCAGACCTCTTCGCCGGCACGCCCGCTCCCACAGTTACCACGCTATCCCACGGCATGTGCATAACCCTGTGGGAGCGGGCGTGCCCGCGAAGAAGCCAACACAAAAATCACAGGCATAAAAAAACCCGGCACAGTGGCCGGGTTTTCGGTGAAGCACTCGCCTCGATTAGCGCGCGTAGGTCATCAGCACGTCCGCAGCGGTCTGGCTGTCCACACCCATCATCACGCTCAATGCAGTAACGGTGAGGATGGAGAAACCGAACACCTTACGGGCCCACTTGCTGTCGTCCTCGGCCTTGTAGCCACCCCAGGCCATGTACAGCCAGTACAGGCCCATGGCTGCCGCCACGGCCAGGTAGCCGAGGCCGGCGTAACCGCCGAGGGTGAGCATCAAGGTGGCAAGCAGGAAAGCCAGCACGTACAGCACGATCTGCTTCTTCGCCGCGAGGATGCCGCGCGCCACCGGCAGGACCGGGATGTTGGCAGCGCTGTAATCCTTGAAGCGGAAGATCGCGATGGCAAAGCTGTGCGGCATCTGCCACAGGCTGAACATCACCAGCAGGGTCACTGCAGCCAGGTCGAAGCTGTTGCTCACGGCGCAGTAGCCGATCACCGGAGGCATGGCACCGGACAGACTGCCGACCAAGGTGCCGTGCACCGATTTGCGCTTCAGCCAGAGGCTGTAGAAACCGACGTAGACGATGAAGCCAATCAGCGCGCAGAACGCCGACAGCGGGTTGGCCTGCACATACAGCAGGCTGAAGCCCGCCACCCCGAGCAGGGTGGCGTAGACCAGCGCGAGGGTCAGCGACATGCCGCCCTGCACCATGACGCGGTTCTTGGTACGTTCCATCTTGTGGTCGATGTCACGGTCGATGCAGTTGTTGAACACGCATCCGGACGCAACCACCAGCGAAGTACCGATCACCACCGCCAGGAACAGGGCGAAGTCCACATGGCCCTTCGAGGCAAGGAAGAAACCGCCTGCCACGGAAAGCACGTTACCGAAAATGATCCCCGGTTTGGTGATTTGGATAAAGTGCTTAACGGACATGCAGTCTTACCTCACTTGGCCATCATTTCGAAGTGGATGCTGAACATGATCCACAGCGACAGGCCGACCAGCAGAGCGATTACCAGGGTGGTGAACAGGAACGTCGACACGTTGGAACGTTGCTCTTTCGAGCGGTCCATGTGCAGGAAGTACACCAGGTGTACCACTACCTGAATCACAGCCATGGCCACGATGATCAGAACGGTCAGGTTCTTCGGCAGGCTTGGCGACATGGCCAGGCCAAACGGGATCGCCGTCAGGATGATCGACAGGATGAAGCCGATCATGTACGACTTGACGCTGCCGTGGTTACCTTCGTGATGAGTGTCGTGTGCGTTAGCCATTACAGAACTCCCAGCAGGTAGACGACGGTGAATACGCAGATCCAGACCACGTCCAGGAAGTGCCAGAACAGGCTCAGGCAGCTCATGCGGGTCTTGGCGGTCGGCGTGATGCCGTGCTTGTTGATCTGGTACATCATGATTGCCATCCAGATCAGGCCGGCGGTCACGTGCAGACCGTGGGTGCCTACCAGGGCGAAGAAGCCCGACAGGAAGCCACTGCGGGTCGGGCCGAAGCCCTCGCCGATCAGGTGATGGAATTCATAGATTTCCATCGCGATGAAGCCTGCACCGAACAGGAAGGTCACAGCCAACCAGCCCAGTACGCCAGCTTTCTTGCCGTCGAACATCTTCAGCATGGCGAAGCCGAAGGTGATCGAGGACAGCAGCAGGAACAGCGTTTCTACAGCTACGAAGTCGAGCTGGAAGATGTCGTGACCCGACGGGCCGCCGGCAAAACTGCCGGACAGCACCGCGTAGGTGGCGAAGAGCGACGCAAACAGGATGCAGTCGGTCATCAGGTACAGCCAGAAACCGAGGACGGTCATCTGGCCCGAGTCGTGGTGGTGGTCATCGTGAGCATGGTCATGACCATGCGCGCCACCGTGGATTACTTGACTGGACATTGATTACACCCGTTCAAACGATTCGACACGTGCGCCGGCAGGCAGAGCACCTGCTTTGGCCAGCGCTTTGAGACGCTCGCCTTCGATGCGCGCCACTTCTTCGGCCGGAACCATGTAGCCCTGGTCATCACGCGCAGCGTGGCGAACGAAGACCGCGATGGTTGCCAGCAGGCTCGCGCCAACCAGCCACCAGATGTGCCAGATGAAAGCGAAGCCGAAGACAGTCAGGAACAGACCCATGAACAGACCGGTAGCGGTGTTGTTCGGCATGTGGATCGCTTCGTACTTGCCTGGCACCTTGTAGGCGACACCGGCTTCCTTGGCTTCGTTCCAGCAGTCCAGGCCAACTTTCTCTGGCATGTGGGCGAAGTTGTAGAACGGAGGTGGCGACGAAGTCGACCATTCCAGGGTACGGCCGCCCCATGGGTCGCCGGTCACGTCCAGGTTCTGCTCGCGATCGCGGATCGAAACGACGATCTGGATCAGCTGGCAGGCGATACCGAACAGGATCAGCACGGCGCCGACAACGGCTACGTACAGGTAGGGTTCCCACAGTGGGTTGTCGGAGTGGTTCAGACGACGGGTCATGCCCATGAAGCCCAGGGCGTACAGCGGCATGAACGCAACGTAGAAACCGGAGATCCAGAACCAGAATGCAGCCTTGCCCCACTTCTCGTTCAGCTTGAAGCCGAACGCTTTTGGCCACCAGTAGGCGAAGCCGGCGATGTAGCCGAATACCGCACCACCAATGATCACGTTGTGGAAGTGAGCGATAACGAACAGGCTGTTGTGCAGCACGAAGTCAGCACCTGGAACAGCCAGCAGAACGCCAGTCATACCACCGATCGAGAAGGTGATCATGAAGCCCAGGGTCCACAGCATCGGTGCGGTGAAGCGCACACGGCCCTGGTACATGGTGAACAGCCAGTTGAACAGCTTCACACCGGTCGGAATGGAGATCAGCATCGTCGCCAGGCCGAAGAAGGTGTTGACGCTGGCGCCGGCACCCATGGTGAAGAAGTGGTGCAGCCATACAGCGAAGCCCAGCACGGCGATGGCGCCCGATGCGTAGATCATCGAGTGGTGGCCGAACAGACGCTTGCCGGAGAAGGTCGAAGTCACTTCCGAGAACACGCCGAAGGCCGGCAGGATCAGGATGTAAACCTCAGGGTGACCCCACGCCCAGAACAGGTTGACGTACATCATCGGGTTCCCACCAAGCTCGTTGGTGAAGATGTGGAAGTCCAGATAACGGTCAACGGTCAGCAGAGCGAGTGCAGCGGTCAGGATCGGGAACGAAGCCACGATCAGCACGTTGGCCCAGGTGCAGGTCCAGGTGAAGATCGGCATGTCCATCAGCTTCATGCCAGGTGCGCGCATCTTCATCACGGTGACGAGGAAGTTCACGCCGGTCAGTGTCGTACCCAGGCCTGAGAGCTGTAGCGCCCAGATGTAGTAGTCGACACCCACCCCAGGGCTGTACTGAATGCCCGCGAGCGGCGGATAGGCAACCCAGCCGGTCTTGGCGAATTCACCAACGCCCAGCGAGATGTTGACCAGCAGCACGCCTGCCAGCAGCAGGTAGAAGCTCAGGGAGTTCAGGAACGGGAAGGCAACGTCACGTGCACCGATCTGCAGAGGAACCGCCAGGTTCATCAGGCCGGTGAAGAACGGCATCGCCATGAAGATGATCATGATCACACCGTGAGCGGTGAAGATCTGGTCATAGTGTTCAGGCGGCAGGTAGCCTTCGGAGCCACCGGTAGCGGCAGCCAGCTGGGTACGCATCATGATGGCGTCGGCAAAGCCGCGCAGCAGCATGACCATCGCGACGACGATGTACATCACCCCGATTTTCTTGTGGTCGACGGTGGTCAACCACTCGGTCCACAAGTAGGTCCACTTGCGGAAATAGGTGATAGCACCAACGACAGCAATACCCCCGAGCGCGATCATGGCAAGCGTCACCATGACTATCGGCTCGTGGAAGGGTATCGCCTCCAGGGTTAATTTACCGAACATCTCTTACTCCTCTGCACCGGCAGCTGGTTGCATACTCGATTCCACACCCTTGGTTGTGGCCAGATCTTTGCTGCCTGCTTCTTCGTGGCTCGGACGACCGCGGTTCATGCCTTCGTACTTGTCGACGATGATCTGGAACTGGTCAGGCGAGGCCTCGCTGTACAGCGCGACTGGGTTGTTTTCGCTTGGTTTGGCCAAGGCGTCGTATTCGGCCTTGTCCAGCTTCTTCGGCGACTGCTTGACCTCGGCGACCCACTTGTCGAAGTCCTCCTGGGAGGTGGCAGTGGCCTTGAATTTCATGCCGGTGAAGCCAGCGCCGCTGTAGTTGGCACTGATACCGTCGAACTCGCCATTTTCGTTGGCGATCAGGTGCAGCTTGGTGGTCATGCCGGCCATGGCGTAGATCTGGCCGCCCAGGCCCGGGATGAAGAACGAGTTCATCACGGCGTCGGAAGTGACGCGGAAGTTGACCGGGGTGTTAGCCGGGAAGACGATCTTGTTGACCGTGGCGATGCCCTGTTCCGGGTAGATGAACAGCCATTTCCAGTCCAGCGCGACCACATCGATCTGAATCGGCTTCACGTCCGAATCAAGCGGACGGTAAGGGTCCAGCTTGTGGGTCGACTTGTAGGTGACGTAACCCAGGGCGATGATGATGATGATCGGGATGATCCACACCGCAGCTTCGATCTTGGTCGAGTGCGACCAGTCGGGGGTGTAGGTGGCAGCCTTGTTCGAAGCACGGTACTTCCAGGCGAATGCCACGGTCATGATGATGACCGGAATCACCACCAGCAGCATCAGGCCGGTTGCGATCAGGATCAGGTTCTTTTGCTCAATGCCGACCTGACCTTTCGGGTCGAGCAGGGTCCAGTTGCACCCACTGAGTAAAAGCATGCCTAAAAAGGGCAATATGCCAAACAGTCTGGGGTAACGCTTTTTACTCATCTCACGACCTCTAGATCAGCTTGCTTCAATGCAATTTGTGTTTTGGTAGCCAACACTTCGTCCTGCCAAGTGCGGCATTTCGCGCCCGTACTCGCTCCTGCCCGGGTCCGACTGCAGGACCTTGGCGCAAAGCGTGTTAGCGGTGCTTATGGTTTCGTAGGCAACAGGCCTGTACTTCAGACCAAGTCCATTTGGTGCGGGAAAACGCGGAGGGGGGTCCGCCCGGTATCGCCGTTGGGCGAAACTTGACGAAGTCAGCAAAAAGGAGCGCTGGGGCTTCCTTCAATCCTGCGACTCGCAAGCAGTGCCGAACGGAAATTGGGGGCGATTGTAGATAGGTCGCCAACCCTTGACTATGACTTATTGAGCAACAGTCTTTTACAGAATCTGCAACAATCCGCCCCGAAAAATCAACTTCGCGACAGTTTGTCGCACCCCGCTTGATAGCCCTCAAACCCGCGTTTCACAAGGCTTAGAGATTGATCTGGATCAAGCGGGAGAGAACATTTCGCTGTTCTCATCCGGTGCAAAAGACCACACCGAAATCGTGACTTATGTCTAAGACTGGCGCCGGTTGCGGTAGATGCCGAACGGAACCAGGATGGCCGTCAGCACGAATGCCACCAATGCCCACTGCGCCAGCGACAAACCGAGGATCGGCGGGTACGGCGTGCTGCAGAAGCCGTCGACCTGGAATGCCAGCGGCCAGAGCTTGGCCAGGGGCAGGTCGTCGACGATCGGCTGCAGGGTATCGATGCCGCAACTGACCATGGGGTTGGCGAGTATATACACATGGTTGCCAGCCGCAACGATTCCGCCAACGGCACTGAGCACCACCAGGCCCTCGAACAGGGTCAGGCTGCGGCGCCCGGGCATGGCGGCGGCAATGAACGCGAAGATGGCAATAAACAGCAAGGCATAGCGTTGCAGGATGCACAGCGGGCAAGGGGCCTCGCCCAGCACCACCTGCATGTACAGCGCACCGCCGATCAGGGCGAGGCAGATCACCCCCAGCAGTACCAGAAAGCGCCGTTCGCGATTCAGGCGCGATGTTTGTTCGTTCATTGCCGATTCCTTCGATGGATAGGGGGCAGCGTGGTCCGCCCGCCTGGCGCAATTCTACACGCAGGCAGGGCCTTTGGCGTGTCGAGGAGGCGGCAAGACAGCACTGCGCAGGGCTATCCGGAGATGCTCAGACCGGTTGCAGCAAGGTCGGTTCAACGTTGGCCGGTAAAAAAGCGGCTGCCCGGGTGCCGTGCAGGGGGAAGCCCCTCGACACCCGGGAGTGAAGGATACAGTGATTAAAGGAGGATTAAAGATGAAAGGTGCCCGAGGCACCGTTCATCTTTCCTTATATATAGGCAGGAAGTATTGATCGGCCCTTTCGCGGGCACGCCCGCTCACAAAGTGACTGCGCAGATGCTGAAAGCTGCGAGTAACCTGTGGGAGCGGGCGTGCCCGCGAAGAGACCGGTACAGTCAGTGCATCACTCCAGGGCCGACGCAGGCCCGAAGAACTCGTAGCGGCTTTGCTGCTCCGGTACCCCCAGGCTCTTGAGCTGGCGCCTGACCGCCGCCATGAAGCCCTTGGGCCCGAGGAAATACGCATCCACATCACGCCCGTGCGGCAGCCACTCGGCCAGCAGCTCCTCGCTCAGCAAGCCCACGGCATCGGCGGCAGCGCCGCCTTCCGGTTCGGCATAGCAGTAGAAGCGTTTGAGCTGCGGATGACGCTCGGCCAGGCCGTCGACCCAGTCGCGGAAGGCATGCACGGCACCGTTGCGCACGCAGTGGATGAAATGCACCTCACGCGGTGTCTTCAGCGCCGCCTCAAGCATCGCCAACGTCGGGGTGATGCCCACCCCACCGCTGATCAGCACCAGCGGCCTGGCGCTGGCCGCCAGGGTGAAATCCCCTGCTGGCGGGAACAGCTGCAAGGTGTCGCCCACCGCCAGTACATCATGCAGATGGTTGGAGACCTTGCCGCCTTCCTCGCGCTTGACGCTGATGCGGTATTGCTGGCCGTCGCACAGGGCAGACAACGAATAATTGCGCCGCTGCTCGACACCGTCGATGAACAGTTGCAGGCCAATGTACTGGCCGGGTTCGGCCTTCAGTACCGGCTTGCCATCTACCGGGGCGAAGTAGAACGAGGTGATTTCGCTGCTTTCCTGCTCACGACGGACCAGGCGGAATTCGCGGCTGCCGCGCCAGCCGCCGGCAGCCTCTTCCTTCTGTTTGTAGAGGGTTTCCTCGGCACCCATCAGGATGTCGGCCAGCTGGCCGTAGGCAGCAGCCCAGGCCGCGATGACTTCAGGCGTGGCGATGTCCTTGCCCAGCACTTCTTCGATGGCGCGCAGCAGGCAGCTGCCGACGATCGGGTAGTGCTCCGGCAAAATCTGCAGGGCAACGTGTTTGTTGATGATCTGGCCAACCAGGCCACCGAGCTGCTCCAACTGGTCGATGTGACGGGCATACATCAGCACGCCATTGGCCAGAGCGCGTGGCTGGTCGCCGCTGGCCTGGTGGGCCTGGTTGAACAGCGGGCGCACCTCTGGGTACTCGCTGAGCATCATTTTGTAAAAATGGGTGGTCAGCGCTTCACCACCGGTTTCCAGCAGAGGGACAGTGGCTTTGATGATTGCACGTTGTTCGGCATTGAGCATTTAGACGACTCCTGAGCCTGAGGCTTCACATGGTTGCCTTTGCTGTTACAGCAATCGTGCCAACCTTTTCCGCCAATGAAATCAGGGCACTGGCAGCAATCATGTCAAAATGACCCGGTGTCACGTATAGTCAAATTGACTTACAGGAGTCCATATGACTACCAAGCCTTTGCTCACCACCTTGCTGCCCCTGGTCAGTGACCTGTCCCGCGACTTGCCCGACCAGGAGCGCTACCGCCGCCTGCTGCAGGCCATGCGCGGGCTGTTGCCCTGCGATGCTGCCGCGCTGTTACGCCTGGACGGCGAGTGGCTGGTGCCACTGGCCGTCGATGGACTGTCGCCCGATACCTTGGGCCGACGCTTCAAGGTCAGCGAGCACCCGCGTTTCCAGATCCTGCTCAGCCGACCGGAACCGACACGCTTTGCCAGCGACTCCGAGTTGCCCGACCCTTACGATGGCCTGGTCAACGCCCCCCACGCCGACCTTGAAGTGCACGACTGCATGGGCTGCCCGCTGATGGTCGACGAGCGCCCCTGGGGCCTGGTGACCCTCGACGCGCTCACGCCCGGCCAGTTCCAGAGCCTGGAGCTCGATGCCCTGCAGGCGTTCGCCAGCCTGGCCGCCGCCACGGTGACCGTGGCCGAACGCATCGAGCACCTGGCCCTGCGCGCCGAAGATGAGCACCATCGCGCCGAGATCTACCGCCAGGCCAGCGGCCAGGACAAGGAACTGATCGGTCAGAGCCCGGCGCACAAGCGCCTGCTGGAAGAAATCCGACTGGTGGGTGGCAGCGAACTGACCGTGCTGATCACCGGCGAAACCGGTGTGGGCAAGGAATTGGTCGCCATGGCCCTGCACCAGGCCAGCAACCGCGCCGACAAACCCTTGGTGAGCCTCAATTGTGCAGCCCTTCCTGACACGCTGGTGGAAAGCGAACTGTTCGGCCATGTGCGCGGTGCCTTCACCGGCGCCCACGGCGAGCGTCGTGGCAAGTTCGAACTGGCCAACGGCGGGACGCTGTTTCTCGATGAAGTGGGTGAGTTGCCGCTGACCGTGCAAGCCAAGCTGCTCCGCGTGCTGCAAAGCGGCCAACTGCAACGCCTGGGCTCGGACCGTGAACACCGCGTAGACGTACGCCTGATCGCTGCGACCAACCGCGACCTGGCCGCGGAGGTGCGCGCAGGCAACTACCGCGCCGACTTCTACCATCGCCTCAGCGTCTACCCGCTTCAGGTGCCGCCACTGCGTGAGCGCGGGCGCGATGTGCTGCTTCTTGCCGGCTACTTCCTCGAACAGAACCGATCACGCCTGGGTTTGAACAGTCTGCGCCTCAGCAGTGAAGCGCAAGCAGCGTTGCTGGCGTATGACTGGCCGGGCAACGTGCGCGAACTCGAACACCTGATCGGCCGCTCGGCCTTGAAGGCCATGGGCCAACACCCGAAGCGCCCGCGCATTCTCACGCTCGAGGCCAGCGACTTCGACCTGCGCAGCGCCCAGCCGGCCACGGCCGGCACCCTTCCCCACGGCACGCCCACTGCCCTGCCCCTCCCCGTCTGGGGCCTGCGCGAAGCTCTCGACGATTACCAGCGCCAGCTCATCGAGGCCTGCCTGCAACGGCATCAGGACAACTGGGCCGCTGCAGCCCGCGAGCTTGGCCTGGACCGTGCCAACCTGAGTCGCCTGGCCCGTCGGCTGGGGCTTCGCTGAGCCAACACACACTAAAGGACTATCCGCAAAGCCATCTGGTGGCAATCCGCTGGGCTGCTATATCTCCCTAATCGCCGGTTACGCGGCCGCTATTCGGCCAGGTTGTGCCAACCAAGGATCGCGAAGACGGTCCTGCGTACCGAAAACCAGCAGGGAGCACTCATGGACAACATCGTCGTCGCCGACAAGCAATCTGCCGTCGCCACCCAGAATGCCTGGGGCAATATCACCCTCAACAGCCCAGGCGTCGTGCAGATGCCCGTTGCTCCCGACCAGGTGGCGACCGTCACCCGGCGTGGCCAGGACCTGATCGTCACGCTCAAGAACGGAGAAAAGGTCACCATTGGCAACTTCTTCGCCGTGGACCAGGCAGGGGTTGGCAGTGACATGGTGTTCGTCGGCGAAGACGGCACCCTGTGGCACGCCAATTATGACGCGACCGCCTTCAGCGGCTTCACGTTCGATGAAGTTAACTCACTCGACGAACTGGTGGCCGGCATCGGCACCGCCGGTAACGAAACCTCGACCTTTGCGATTGCAGGACTGAGCTTGCTTGGCGTCGGCGGGGTGGCAGCAGCGGCGAATGGTGGTGGCGGCGGCGGTGGTGGCGGCGGTGGCAGCACGCCGGGCGACACCACGGCACCGGCAACCCCCATCGACCTGCTGGTTTCGCCCGATGGCCTGCGCCTGAGCGGGCGTGGTGAAGCAGGCGCCACGGTGAATGTATTCGATGCTGCCGGCAATCTGATTGGCAGCGGCACGGTGAATGCCGATGGCAGTTTCGATATCGCCCTGAACACCCCGCAGGCCAATGGCGAAAACCTGGCTGTCTCGCAGACCGATGCCGCAGGCAACACCTCGCAGGCTGGTACTGTGACAGCCCCGGACACCACCCCGCCTTCCGCACCGACGCAACTGACGATAGACCCGCAAGGCAATACCGTCACCGGCCGCGCCGAGCCAGGTTCGACCGTTCAGGTACGCGGTGCCGACGGCTCTGTGCTGGGAACTGCCGTGGCCGGCGCCGACGGCCAGTTCAGCGTCACCTTGCAACCGCCGCAGACCGATGGCCAGCCTTTGCAAGTCACGGTCACCGACCCTGCCGGCAATGTCTCCAGCGGCACCACCATCACCGCACCGAACGACGGCGTCGGCAGCGGCGGCGACACCACACCACCCGCGCCGGCCAGCAATGTGATCATCAGCGCCGATGGGCGCACCGTGTCGGGCCGTGGCGAAGTCGGTGCGACCGTCAACGTGCTGAACGACCAAGGTCAACTGATCGGCACCGGTACCGTGCAGCCCGATGGCAGCTTCACCCTGCAGCTGACCTCGCCCGTGGTCGATGGCTCATCGCTGCAGGTCACCCTGACCGATGCCGCCGGCAACGTTTCGACGCCAAGCCCCCTGACTGCCCCGGACCTGGTGGCGCCAACGCAACCCAGTGGGCTCAGCCTGGCCAACGGCGTAACCCTGACCGGCAGCGCCGAAGCGGGCGCACGGGTAGAGGTTCGCGATGCCAATGGCAACCTGATCGGCAGCGCCATCGTCCGGCCAGACGGCGGTTTCAGCCTCACCCTCGACCCTGCCCAGGCCAATGGCGAACACCTGGCCATCACCGTCACCGATGCCGCGGGCAACAGCTCCACGCCGCTTGATTACACTGCACCTGATATCACCCCACCGGCAATCATCAGTAACGTCATAGTCGGTGCTGGCAGCCTGGTCATCAGTGGCCGTGGCGAACCTGGCGCCACGGTGGAAGTGCGTGACACCAACGGCGCGGTGATCGGCACTGGTGTCGTCGCGGCCAACGGCACCTTCCTGGTCGACCTCAACGGCCCGGTCAGTGCCGCGGACCGCATCGTGCTGGTGCAGACCGACGCCGCCGGCAACTCTTCGCTCGAGCTCACCGTTATCGTCCCTGCCACTGCAGTGCCGGAGAGCCCTGCCGGGCTGGTACTGGCCGCCGACGGCTCGTCGATCAGCGGCACCGCCCCGGTGGGCAGCCTGGTGGAAGTGCGCGATGCCAATGGCGCGGTGATCGGCAGCGTTCAGGTGGGTAACGATGGCACCTTCACCATCACCCTCGCCCCGGCCCAAGCCAATGGCGAACTGCTCGACGTGGTGGCCATCGACGCTGACGGCAACAGTTCGTTGCCGAGCCAGATCAACGCCCCGGACATCACCCCGCCCAACCAGGCCAGTGACCTGAACCTGGCGGCCGACGGCATCACCCTCACCGGCCGCGGCGAGGTCGGCGCCACCGTGCAGGTCACCAATGCCCAGGGTACGGTGCTGGGCACCGCAACAGTCGGAGCCAACGGTTACTTCACCGTCACCCTGTCGCCCGCCCAGGTCAACGGCCAGGAGCTCGACGTGGTGCTGCGCGACGCCGCCGGCAACAGCTCCACCGCCTCCCTCACCGCGCCCGACCTGGATGGCCCGCTGCAACCCTCGGCGCTGGCCGTCGACGTCACCGGTTTGCATCTCACCGGTGCCGGCCAAGCGGGCTCGATCGTCACCGTGCGCGCCGCCGACGGTAGCGTGCTGGGCACGGCGGTCGTCGCCGCCAACGGGCAATTCGACGTCACCCTAAACGTGCCCCAGCGCAATGGTGAACAACTGAGCGTCGAAGCCACCGACACGCAGGGCAATAGTGCCGGCCCGGTCAGCTTCACCGCTCCCGACACCACGCCACCGCAAGCCGTGAGCAACCCCAGCATCGACGGCACGGGCAGCAGCGTCTCCGGCACTGGCGAGCCCGGCGCCACCGTTACCGTACGCGGCCCGAACGGCACTGTATTGGGCACTGCCCTGGTCAACGGCGACGGCAGTTTCCAGGTTACCCTGAGCCCCACCCAGACCAATGGCCAGGCCCTGACCGTCGAGCAACGCGACCCGACCGGCAACGTCTCGGCCGCCGTCGACCTGACGGCGCCGGACAGCCAGGCGCCGGCCATCACCACAGGCCTTGCGCTGTCGACCGACGGCACGGTGCTCACCGGCAGCGGCGAACCCGGCGCCCAGGTACGGGTGACCGGCGCTGGCGGCGCAGTGCTGGGCACCGCTACGGTCGAAGCCGACGGCAGCTTCCGTGTGGCCATCGACCCACCCCAACTCAATGGCCAGGTGCTGACGGTGATCCAGACCGATGGCGCTGGCAACCCCTCCCCCGCCGACACCTTGACCGCCAGTGACCGCGAAGCGCCTCTGCCCGCCCAAGGCCTCGGCCTCAGCGCCGATGGCATCACCCTCACTGGTCAGGGCGAAGCGGGCGCCACCGTAGAAGTCCGCGACGCCGGTGGGCAGCTGCTCGGTAGCGGCGTGGTCGACAACGACGGTACCTTCAGCGTTACCCTGACACCTGCGCAAACCAGCGGTGAAACCGTGTCGGTGGTGCTCATCGACGCCGCTGGCAACGCCTCGCCGTCGGCGCCGCTCACCGCCGACGACAGCAGCGCCCCCGCAGCCCCGGGCGGGCTGCTGGTCAGCGCCGACGGCAGCCTTGTTCAAGGCACCGGTGAGCCCGGCGCCACCGTTGAAGTGCGCAACACCGCCGGGCAGTTATTGGGCAGCGTGGTGGTATCCGCCAATGGCAGCTTCAGCGTTGCACTGAGCCCATTGCAGCTGGACGGCCAGACCCTCAACGTTACCCAGACCGACCCACAAGGCCATGCCTCCAGCGCCGCACAAGCGACTGCGCCAGACCTCACCCCGCCCGCACAACCCACGGACCTGGCGATCAGCGCCGATGGCCTGGCCCTGACCGGCAATGCGCCCGGCGCGGCTTCGGTCACCGTGATCAGCCCGACCGGCGTCGAAACCACAGTACTGGTCGACGCCGACGGCAGCTTCAGCGTGCCGTTGTTCCCGGCCTTGATCAACGGCGAGACGGTGACCGTGGTGGTCGCCGATGTCGCCGGCAACAGCACCGAGCCGACCAGCGTCACGGCCGCCGACACCTCACCACCGGCTCCCGCCACCGATATCGCGGTCAGCCCGGATGGCAGCATCATCAGCGGCACCGCCGAACCCGGTACCACGGTCATCGTGCGCAACGGCAGCACCGAACTGGGCACCGCCACGGTCAACCCGGATGGCACCTTCCAGGTTCAGGTCAATCCACCGCTGGTTGCCGGCGACAGCGTGCAACTCGTGGTCCACGACGCCGGCAACAATGAAACCTCGATCACCGTCAACGGACCGGACGGCAGCGAAGTCGCAGCGCCCACCAACCTGGCCATCAGCGCCGATGGCTTCCTGCTCACCGGCCAAGGCACGGTCGGCTCGCTGATCACCGTCACCTCCGCCGGCACCACCCTGGGCACCGGCACGGTAGGCAGCGACGGCATCTTCCGCATCTTCTTCGCCAATGCCCAGCTCAACGCCCAGACCCTGCATGTCAGCGCCCGCGCATCGGCCAGCGGCGCCCCATCGTTGCCGGCGACCATCGTCGCAGCCGACACAACCCCGCCCGATGCGCCGACCCAGGTCGCCATCAACCGCAGCGGCACAACCTTGACCGGCCATGGTGAAGTCGGCGCGAGCGTGAGCGTGACCGACGCCAGCGGCACCGTGGTCGGCACCGGCACCGTCGGCAGCAATGGCCTGTTCTATATCAACCTGGTGCCGGCGCAGGTGAACGCGCAAAACCTCACCATCACCCAGGCCGACGCTGCGGGCAACGTGTCGCTAGCCGCCACACAGCAGGCACCTGACCTGCAAGCCCCGGACGTCGCCACCGGCCTCAGCCTGAACAGCGCAGCCACCGTGGTCAGCGGCCAGGGCGAAGCCGGTGCATTGGTGACCGTGCGCGACGCCAGCGGCGCCGTGCTCGCCACCGGTACGGTGAACCAGAGCGGCCAGTTCCAGATCACCCTGCCCAGCGCACAGACCACCGGCAGCGCACTGCAGGTCACCCTCAGCGATGCCGCTGGCAACGTGTCCGGCCCGGCCAGCCTGGCGACCCCTGACCGCACGCCACCGGCGGCCGTTACCAACGCAACGCTCAGCAACGATGGCCGGCAGCTTTCCGGCAGCGGTGAAGTAGGCGCCACGGTACAGGTACGCGATGCCAGCGGTGCCGTGCTTGGCACTGCCATCGTGGGCGCCGACGGGCGCTTCACCGTTAACTTCGCCACCTCGCAGGCCACTGGCCAGGCCCTCGGCGTGACCCAGCTGGATGCTGCGGGCAACACTTCGCCAGCGGTCACTGTCGTCACTACCGACCTGAGCGCCCCGGCAGCGTTGACCAACGTGGTGCTCAACAACAACGGCCTGACCCTCACCGGCCTGGGTGAAGCCGGCGCCTCGGTGACCGTGCGTGGCCCGGACGGCACCATCATCGGCACTGGTGTGGTGGCCGCCAACGGCAGCTTCACCCTCACCCTCACCAGCGCGCAGCTCAACGCCGAGCGCCTGAGCGTGACCCAGACCGACGCTGGCAACAACAGCTCTGCCGCCGTGACGGTGACAGCCCCCGACCATACTCCGCCTGCGGCGCCCACCGCCCTGGCCTTGGCTGGCAGCGGCCTGCAACTGAGCGGCAGTGCCGAATCCGGCAGCACGGTCACCGTGCGCGATGCGGCGGGCAATGTGCTGGGCACCACGGTGGCCGCCGCCAACGGCACCTTCCAGGTCACCCTGAGCAGCCCGCAGACCAACGGTCAGGCCCTCCAGGTGACCGCTACCGATGCCGCCGGCAACGTCTCGCCCGTGGCCGCCTACACCGCAGCCGACACAACGCCTCCAGCCGCTGTCGCCCATTTGGCCGTCTCGGCCGATGGTGCCACCCTGACCGGCACCGGCGAGGCCGGCGCCACGGTCACCGTGCGCGCACCGGACGGCACCGCGCTGGGCACAGCCCTGGTAGGCAGCGACGGCCGCTTCTCGGTCACCCTCGCCCCGGCGGCAACGGTGGGTGAGAACCTCGCGGTGGTGCAGGTTGACGCCGCCAACAACACCTCGCCGGTACAAAACGTCACGGCGCCGGGCAACACCGCACCCGATGTTCCCGGCAGCCTGGTGCTCTCCGCGGACGGCCTGGTGGTCACCGGTATCGCCACACCGGGCAGCACGGTCAGCGTGGTGGGCCCCAACGGTGTGCTGCTGGGCAGCGCCCCGGTCAACAACGACGGCACCTTCAGCGTCACCCTCGGCAGCGCCCAGGCCAACGGCGAGATCCTCCAGGTCAGCGCTACCGGCACGGCCGGCGGCACGTCGCTGCCGGCCGAGTTGCAGGCGCCGGACACCACTGCGCCGCAACCGCTGAGCAACCTGGCGCTGTCCAACGACGGCCTGGTGCTCACTGGCCACGGTGAGCCAGGTGCCACCGTGACCGTGCTCGGTATCGGCGGGGTCGGCCTGGGCACTGCCGTAGTGGGCGCCGACGGCAACTTCAGCGTCAACCTCTCCGCCGCCCAGCTCAACGGCGAACAACTCAGCGCCGCGCAGACTGACGTTGCCGGCAACGAGTCCAACAGCGTCAGCCTCACCGCACCGGACATCACTGCGCCGGCGGCGCCGGCCAATCTGGCATTCGCCGGTGGCGGCAGCCTGCTCAACGGTACCGGTGAAGCCAATACCGCAGTGAAAGTCATCGCGGCCGACGGCACTGTGCTGGGCACCGCCACGGTGATGAGCAACGGCAGCTTCCAGGTCACCCTCAACCCGCCGCAGGCCAACGGCCAGGCCGTGCAGGTGGTGCTGACCGACGCCGCCGGCAACCAGTCCAGCGCCAGCCCCATCACCGCACCCGATAGCACACCGCCGACTGCGCCCAGCGAACTGGCCATCTCCAGCGACGGCGTGACCATCACCGGGCGTGGCGAAGCCGGGGCCACGGTGATCGTGACCAACCCGGCCGGCCAGCAGATCGGCACGGCCCTGGTCGACGCCAGCGGCCATTTCACCCTGACCCTCAACCCGGCCCTGGGCAACGCCGAGGTGCTGAGCTTCACCCAGACCGACGGCGCCGGTAACCTGTCGCCGGTCGCCACCCTGCAGACCCCGGACTTCACGCCGCCAGACGTGCTGACCAATGTGGTCATCAATGCCGATGGCAGCGTGGTCATTGGCCGCGGTGAGCCTGGCGCGACGGTCACCGTGAACAACGCAGCCGGCGTGCTGCTCGGCACTACCACGGTGCTCGCCGACGGCAGCTTCCGGGTCGAACTCAGCCCTGCACAGATCAACCAGCAGGTGCTGTCGGTACAGCAGGCCGACCCACCCGGCAACATCAGCGAGCCAGTCACGATCAACGCCCCGGACCTGACGCCGCCAGCCGCGGCGCTCGACCTGCGGCTCAACGCCGCTGGCGACCAGCTCGGCGGTACCGGTGAAGCGGGCAGCACCGTGCGTGTCTATGCCGGCACCAGCGAAATCGGCACTGCCACGGTCGGGCCCAACGGCACCTTCGTGGTCAACCTCAGCACGCCCCAGCTCAACGGCCAGACCCTGCAGGTCACCCTGGCAGACGCCAGCGGCAACGTCTCACCGATCAGCACCGTGATTGCGCTCGATAGCACGCCCCCGGCCACCGTGGTGGCGAGCCTCAACGGCAGCGGCACCCAGCTGGTCGGTACCGGTGAGGCCGGGGCACGGGTCAGCGTGATGGACGGCCAGGGCAATATGCTCGGCCAGGGCACCATCGACCCCGACGGCACCTTCGTGCTCAACCTGACGTCAGCGCAAATCAACGGCCAGGTGCTCAGCGTCATTGCCCAGGATGCCACCGGCAATCCTTCCGCACCGCTGCAACTGACCGCACCTGACCTGACCCCACCAGCTCAGCCCGCCAACCTCACCCTGACCGGCAACGGTACGTTGCTCAGCGGCACCGCAGAGGTGGGCAGCGTCATCAGCGTGCGCGATCCGTCCGGCACGGTGGTCGGTACCGTCACCGTGCCGGTTGGCGGCAACTTCACCGTGACCCTGAATTCGGCGCAGAACAACGGCCAGCTGCTGACGGTGATCGCCACCGACAGCGCCGGCAACACGTCGACGCCCGCCCAGTACCAGACCGCCGACACCTCACCGCCTGCGGTCGTGACCAACCTCGCCATCAGCAACAACTACGACATCCTCACCGGGCGTGGCGAAGCCGGCGCCCGCGTGAGCGTCAGCTTTGGTGGCGTGGTCATTGGTACCGGCCTGGTCGACGCCGGCGGCAACTTCTCGATCAACCTGCAACCGGCCCCGGGTTCGGTAGCGTCCCTGGCCGTCACCCAGACCGACGCAGCCAACAACACCTCGGCCGTGGCGACCTTTGTGACCCCGCTGGTGCCGCCACCGGAGCCACCCGTCAGCGCGACACTGGCCGCCGACGGCCTGACCCTCACCGGGACGGCCGCCACCGGCACCTCGATCCGTGTCTACGACGCCGCCGGCAACCTCATCGGCAGCGGTCTGGCCAACATCGGCAACGGTGGTTTCTCCATCACCCTGAGCGCCGCCCAGCTCAACGGGCAGCATTTGTCGGTGACGTCGGTATCGCTGCTGGGGGGTGAGTCGCAACCGGTGTTCGTCACCGCGGCCGACATCACCGCGCCGGCCAACCCGGTGGTCAGCGCGCTGTCGGCCAACGGCCTGGTGCTGACCGGTACCGGTGAAGCCGGCGCCACGGTGACGGTGCGCGATGCTGCCGGCAACGTGCTCGGCAGTGGCCTGGTCAACGGCGCGGGAGCGTTCAGCATCAACCTCAGCAGCGCCCAGCTCAACGGCCAGGTACTGAGCCTGACCCAGGCAGACGCCGCGCTGAACGTCTCCGGCGCTACCAGCTACACCGCGCCGGATACACAGGCGCCGCTGGCACCCACCAACCTGGCGATCAATGGCGCAGGTACCGTGCTCACCGGTAACGGCGAGCCGGGCGCGACCGTCACCGTGCAAGGCCCCAGTGGCACCGTCGGTACCGCCATCGTGCAGGGCGATGGCACCTTCAGCGTCACCCTGACCAGCACCCAGAACAACGGCCAGGCCCTGGTCGTGCGGCAGACGGACGCCGGCAACAACGTATCCGGCAGCGCCGCCATCACCGCGCCCGACACCACTGCGCCGACCGCTCCAGTGGCGGCCATCAACGCCAACGGCACCTCGGTCAGCGGCTCCGGCGAAATCGGCAGCACAGTGACGGTTCGCAACAGCGCCGGCACCGTGCTCGGCACCGCCACGGTGGGCAGCAACGGCCTGTACGTGGTCAGCCTGAACACGGCGCAGGTCAACTTCCAGGCGCTCACCGTCACTCTCACCGATGCTGCGGGCAACACCTCCACCGCCACAGCGCTGACCGCCCCGGACCTGACCCCACCGGCCAACGCCAGCAACCTGGTGATCAGTGCCGACGGCACCACCCTCACCGGTACCGGCGAGGTCGGCGCCACGGTCACTGTACGCAGCGCCAGCGGCACCGTGCTGCAAACCGCGACAGTGCAACCCAACGGCACCTTCACCGTCACCCTGAGCCCGGCCCAGGACAACGGCCAGGTGCTGTCGGTGACCTTGACCGACCCGCGCAGCAACGTCTCCGGCAACGTCAACATCACCGCGCCCGACGTTGATGCCAACGCCCCGGTCATCGCCAGCAACAACCTGGCCACCGCCACCGTCAACCTGGCACCGGTCACCGCCACCACCACCTACACCGACAGCTTCACCACCCTGTTGTCGGGCTTCAGCAAGACCTACACCTGGACGGTGGCACCTGGCACCACGGTCGACCCGACCCTGACGCTGACCACCAACAGCGTGCTGGCGCTGCTCAACAACTCCACCTTCACCCTGCAGGTGAAGGACGCCAGCGGCGCCTGGGTGACCATCGCCACCGGCAACACCCAGGGGCTGCTCGACCTGATCGTGCTGCCGCTGGGGCTGCAGGTCGACATCGGCAAGCTGCAGGCCGGCGACTACCGGCTGACCGTGGCCAGCGGCGGCATCGGCCTGGTGACTCAGGTCACCACCAGCCTGGACATCGACGCCACCAGCCTGACCCAGTTCACCGGCACCGGCACCGCCACCTCGGGCAACGTCATCACCGACCCGGGCACCAATGGCGCGGTCGACTCCCTCGGCCCGGACAGCGGCGCCGTGCTGAAGATCCTGGTCAACGGCAGCTACGTGACTGCCGCCAGTGGTGCAGGCACAACGGTGCAGGGCCAGTACGGCACCCTGGTGATCCATGCCGACGGCAGCTACACCTACACCCCCAACGGCAGCCCGGCGAGCGTCGGCAAGGTGGACGTGTTCAGCTACGAGCTGGTGCACCCGAACGGGCTGACCTCCGCGGCCAACCTCTACGTGCGCATCGACAGCCCGCAGGCCACGGAAACCTGGAACGACAGCAACCTCAGCGCGCCGGCCACGGTGGTGGATGCGGTCAATGACGTCGACAGCAGCAACATCACGCTGGCCAACCGGGTTGACAGCATCAGCGCCACCCTTGGCTCGCTGACCCTGCCGCTGATCGGCTCGCGCTCGGCCACCTACACCACCACGGTGGCCGCCGACACAACGGCCAACCTGCAAGTGGTGGTCAACTCCGCCAACCTGTTGAGCCTGCTCAACGGCACCACCATCCAACTGCTCAAGCTCAACACCACCACCGGCCAGTATGTGGTGGTGCAGACGGTTGGCGGCAGTTCGCTGGTCAGCCTGCTTGGCGGCGGCGCAGGTTATACCTTCCAGAACCAGGGCGCCGGTACCTACCATATCGTGGTCAGTGCCGGCGGCATCGGCCTGGCCAGTTCGATCACCACCAGCCTCAATACCACCACCACGCACCTCACCGAGTTCGTGGTCAGCAGCGCCACGGTGGCCAGCGGCAACCTGATCACCGACCCGGCCGGTACCGACAACCTGGGTTCGGCATTGACTGTGCTGAGCGTACTGACGGCCGCCGGCACCTATGCCATTCCCGGCTACAACGGCGTCAGCGTCGCCGGTACCTACGGCACGCTGCTGGTGCATGCAGACGGCAGCTACACCTACACCCTCAACAGCGGGCTGACCTCGGCAGTGATCGGCCAGCACGACACCTTCACCTATGAACTGACCCACCCTAACGGCACCACCGATACCGCCACGCTGACCGTCAACCTGGACAACGCCGCCAGCGTCACCACCTTCTCGGCACTGGTGGCCGACACCAGCGACGGCAGCGGCGCGGTGGCCAGCGTTGCGGCCGCTGCATCCAGTGAAGTGCTCGCCGGCACCGATGGCAACGACCACCTGGTCGGCAGCCAGGGCGGGCACATCAGCCTGGAAGGCGGCGCAGGCAACGACACCCTCGAAGTGGTCGACCAGAACTTCGCCAGCGTCGATGGCGGCAGCGGTACCGACACCCTGCTGTGGGGCGGCGGCGACGCCAGCATCGACCTCGGCAACCTGGCCAGCCGTATCCACAACATCGAGGTGATCGATCTCAACGACACCAGTGCAGTGGCGCTGACCCTCAACCTGGCGGACGTGGTGGCAATCACCGAAGCCGGCAACAACACGCTGATCATCAAGGGGGATGACAAGGATTCGGTGCACATGACGGACAACTGGACCCTGGTCGGGAACCAGACCGCCGACGGCATCGACTATAACCAATACACGGCCCAGGAAGATCCGAGCCATCACCTGTGGGTGCAGAACAGCATCCATGTCGTTTGAGGCCGCTGCAATCCGCCGGGCACATCGCCCGGCGGCAAGGACGAACAGCAGTAAGGGAATTTCGTGAAGCGACGCAGTCCGCTGTCACCGCTGTGGCTGGGGGCCTTCGGGCTCCTGGCGTTGAACCTGAATCCGGTTGCCCGGGCAGCCGACGACATAGACCCCAGACTGCGCACCATCGGGCCGTCACTGATGCGCGATGCGCCCGATGCCATCCCCGCCCGCCCGCCTTCCGGCCAGGCCGCCAGCAACGGCGACCGCCTGGGGCTGGCCGAGGCCGTGCTGACCGCGGCGCAGTGGCACCCGAGCATCGCCGAAGCGGTCGGTAACCTGTACAAGCAGGGCGAAGGCATCAACGTCGCCCGTGCCGGTTACTACCCGCAAATCTCCGGTGGCCTGCGCACCGGCTATGACACTGGCTACGGCGGCGACCGCAACAGCCAGGCATTGAACCTGTCGTTGAAGCAGATGCTTTATGACTTCGGCAAGGTCGACAATGCCGTCAGCGCCGCCCAGGCCGCCGCCACCCGGGCCCAGGCCAATATCCTGCTGGTGGTTGACGACCTCGCCCGCGACACCGCCTACGCCTGGATCGAAACCCGCCGCTACGAACAATTGATGGCCATCGCCCGTGACCAGATCCGCGGCGTCGGCGACATTGCCGGCATGGCCCGCCAGCGCAGCGACATGGGCGCCAGCACCCGCTCCGATGTGGTCCAGGCCGAGTCGCGGGTCGAGGGCGCCCGCGCCACCCTCGAGGAATACCAGTCGCAGTACGAACGCTGGCGTTCGACCCTGGCCGAACTGCTCGGCCGCGTAGCACCACCGGCTCTGGCCGAGCAAACGCCACCGGAGCTGAACCAGGCGTGCAAGCGTTCTTCAGGCAGTAGTGATCGGCTGCCAGCCGTACTGATGGCCCTGGCCTTGCGCGCCCAGTCCCAGGCCGAACTGGCCCAGGCCAAGGCCGAAGCCTACCCCACGCTGTCGCTGCAACCGCAGGTCAACCACTACCTGGACAACGACTACAACCGCGACAACCGAAGCCTCGACCGCACCCAGGCGGGCATCTACCTGAACGTCGAGGTGCCCATCTACCAGGGGGGCGCGATCAGCGCCCGCAGCCGCGCCGCCGGCCATGCCCTGAGCGCCGCCGACTCCGCCGAAGACGCGGCGCGCCTGCAGGCCCGCCGCGGCCTGGCCGAGGCCATGGCGCAGACCTCTGGCCTGAGCCGGCGCCTGACTTCGCTGGAGGCCCGCCAGGCCAGCATCCAGGAAGCCCGCGAACTGTATGGCAGGCAGTACCTGGACCTGGGCACCCGCCCCCTGCTCGACCTGCTCAACGCCGAGCAGGAGATCTACCAGTCACGCTTCGAACTCGCCGGCACCCGCTCCGACCTGCTGCGCCTGGATGTCGACTGCCTGTACAACTCCGGCGCCCTGCGTACCGCCTTCGGGCTGGAAGGGCGCAACCTGCAAGGGGTGGAAATCGAGCCATGAACGACACCGTCAAGCTGACCCAGGCCGGTCAGGCGCAGAATCCGCAACCGGCTGCGCCGCATCGCCCTGATCTCGGCCCGTGGCTGGAAGTGATGCTGCAGGTTGCTCATCACTATCGCCTGGACGTCTCGCCCCAGCGCATCCGCCTGGCGGCGGCCGAGGATGCGCGCCCGCTGGATGAAATTCTCCGGCACATGGCGCGCCAGGCCGGGCTGACCTTGCGCTTCGTGCGCTACGACGCCAAGGCCCTGCGCCAGTGGCGCACGCCGCTGGTGCTGGAGCTGGACGATGGCCAGTTGGCCACGGTCGAGGCAGTGACCGAGGAAAACGAGCTGGCGGTGGTGTTCGCCGGCGACCAGCGCCTGACTTCGCGCCAGCCCCGGGAAGCGCTCGACGGGCGCATCAACCGCGTGGCCTTGATGCGCCCGGCACGGCCGCTGCGCGATGTGCGCACCGACGACTACACCGCGCCCTACGATCGGCACTGGTTCACCCGCATCGTGCTGCGCGACCTGCGCCCGTACGGCCAGGTGATGGTCGCCTCGTTGGTGGCCAACGTGCTGGCCCTGGCCGGCGTGCTGTTTTCGATGCAAGTGTACGACCGGGTGATCCCCGCCGAGTCCCTGCCAACCCTGTACGTGCTGTTCGGCGGCGTAGTGCTGGCGCTGGTGTTCGACTTCAGCATGCGCCTGCTGCGGCTGAAGGTCACCGACCTGCTGGGCAAGCGTGCCGACCTGCGGGTATCCGACCTGGTCTACGGCCATGCGCTGCGCCTGCGCAATTCGGCACGGCCGAAATCCACCGGCTCGTTCATCTCGCAGCTGCGCGAGCTGGAGTCGATCCGTGACCTGATCACCTCGAGCACCGCCACCGCGTTGGCCGACCTGCCGTTCTTCCTGCTGTTCCTGCTGGTGTTCTGGCTGATCGGCGGAGTGCTGGTGTTCATCCCGCTGGTGGCGCTGCTGGCCATGGTCATCCCGGGGCTGCTGGCGCAGCGGCGCCTGGCGGCACTGGCCAATGCTTCGATGCGCGAGTCGTCGCTGCGCAACGCCATGCTGGTGGAAAGCATCCAGGGCCTGGACGAAATCAAGGCGCTACAGGCCGAGGCGCGCTTCGAGCGCCAGTGGAACCAGTACAACGCCGCCTGCGCGCACACCAGCCTGCACCTGCGCACCCTGACCAACGGCCTGGTCACCTGGACCCAGAACGTCCAGGGCGCGGTGTTTGCCGTGGTCATCGTGATCGGTGCGCCGATGGTGATCGCCGGCGACCTCACCACCGGTAGCCTGGTGGCCGCCTCGATGCTGTCGTCACGGATGATGGCGCCGCTGGCGCAGCTGACCCATGTGCTGACCCGCTGGCAACAGGCCAAGGTGGCCTTGCAGGGCCTGGACAAGCTGATGCAGTCGCCGGTCGACCATCCGGAAGGCGAGGCTCGCGTGCACCTGCCGGCGATCCGTGGCGAATATGTGCTGCGCCAGGCCACCTTCCGCTACAGCCCGGAAGCACCACCGGTTCTGAGCATCGGCCAGCTCGACATCCAGCCCGGCGAACGCATCGCCGTGCTCGGGCGCAACGGCGCCGGCAAATCGACCCTGTTGCAGGCGCTGGGCGGCGCCATGGACCTGAGCCAGGGCGAAGTCAGCCTCGATGGCATCGCCATGGCGCACCTCGACCCGGCCGACCTGCGCCGTGACGTCGGCCTGCTGGCCCAGTATGCCCGGCTGTTCCACGGCACCCTGCGGGAAAACCTCACCCTCGGCGCCGGCCAGGCCAGCGACCAGGAGTTGGTCGCCGCGCTGGCGGCCACCGGTGCACTGGAGTTCGTCCGCCACCTGCCCAAGGGCCTCGACCATCTGATCCTCGAAGGCGGCCAAGGCCTGTCCGGAGGGCAGCGCCAAGCCCTGGTGCTGGCGCGCTTGCTGGTTCGCCAACCGCAGGTACTGCTGCTCGACGAGCCCACCGCTTCGCTCGACGACGTCACCGAACGCAAGTTGCTGGATAACCTCGACCGCTTCTGCCAGGGCCGCACCCTGGTGATCGCCACCCATCGCCTCAGCGTGCTGCAGCGTGTGGAGCGCATCATCGTGCTCGACGGCGGGCGCATCGTCATCGACGACAAACGCGACGCCGCCCTGGCCAAGCTACAAGGAGCTCAGGCATGAGCAACCACCCACTCCCCGCCTCGTACCTGGACGGCCAAGACGACCAGGCGGTGCTGCGCGCCGGGCGTATCATCACAATCTGCGCACTTATGCTCGCTGCGTTCCTGGCCTGGGCGGCCTGGTTCGAGGTGACCGAAGTGTCCACTGGCACCGGCAAGGTTATCCCCAGTTCACGCGAACAGGTGATCCAGTCGTTCGAAGGCGGCATCGTCGCCGAGATGAACGTGGCCGAAGGCGACCTGGTGGAACGCGGCCAGGTGCTCGCCCAGCTCGACCCGACCAAGACCGCCTCCAGTGTTGGCGAAAGCGAAGCCAAGTACCGTGCCGCCAAGGCCAGCGTGGCGCGCTTGCGTGCCGAGGTCACCGGCAAGCCACTGAGCTTCCCGGAAAGCCTGCGCGATTCGCCCGACCTGATCGACGCCGAGACGGCGCTGTACGAAACCCGCCGCCGTGGCCTGGAGCAGACCCTGGCCGGCATCGAAGATTCGCTGCGGTTGGTGCGCGCGGAGCTGAAGATCACCGAGAACCTGGCCAAGATGGGCGCCTCCAGCCGGGTCGAGGTGATCCGCCTGAACCGCCAGCGCTCGGAACTGGAACTCAAGGCCAACGAGGCCCGCTCCGAGTACCTGGTGCGCGCCCGCGAGGAGCTGGCCAAGGCCAGTGCCGAGGCCGACAGCCTGTCGGAAGTGATCCGCGGGCGCAGCGATTCGCTGACGCGCCTGACCTTGCGTTCGCCGGTGCGCGGCATCGTCAAGGATATCGAGGTCAACACCCTGGGCGGCGTGGTACAACCTGGCGGGCAGGTGATGAAGATCGTGCCGATGGATGAGCGCTTGCTGATCGAAACCCGCATCGCGCCACGGGACATCGCCTTCATCCACCCCGACCAGGCGGCCAAGGTCAAGATCAGTGCCTACGACTACTCGGTGTATGGCGGGCTGGACGGCAAGGTCGTGGGGATATCGCCGGATACCCTGCAGGACGAGGTGAAACCGGAAATCTATTACTACCGGGTATTCATCCGCACCGAACAGGACAGCCTGACCAACAAGGCCGGCAAGCACTTCGCGATCGTGCCGGGGATGATCGCCACGGTGGATATCCGCACTGGCGAGAAGACCATCCTCGATTACCTGATCAAACCGCTGAACCGCGCCCGCGAGGCCCTGCGCGAACGCTGACCTCAACAGCAGCAAAGCCCCCTGTGGGAGCGGGCAAGCCCGCGAACACCGGCGCAGCCGGTGCCATGCACCGCGGTGCCTGCTTCGCGGGCGCGCCCGCTCCCACAGGATCCTGCAGCCTTGGCAATTGGGCACTAAAGAGCCGCGAGATCAGGCCGATAACCCGGCATCCCCCGTTTCCCACGAAGGTCACCATGGCCACGCAAAATGCCCGCGCAGACTCGCTGTCGCTGCTGCTGTTCACCCTGCGCAGCGGCAAGCTGATGGCAATCAACCTGCTCAAGGTCAGCGAGATCATTCCCTGCCCGCCACTGACCAAGCTGCCCGAATCGCACCCGCACGTGAAGGGCGTGGCGACCCTGCGCGGCAACTCGCTGTCGGTGATCGACCTGTCCCGGGCCATCGGCGAACGGCCACTGGAAGACCCTCAGGGTGGCTGCCTGATCGTCACCGAGATCAGCCGCTCGCGCCAAGGTCTGCACGTGCAAGCGGTAAGCCGCATCGTCCATTGCCTGAGCACCGACATCAAGCCGCCACACTTTGGCTCGGGCAACCGGTCGTTCATCACGGGCGTGACCCGGGTCGACAACACCCTGGTGCAGGTGCTGGACATCGAGAAGGTCATCCACGGCATCGCCCCGCCCGAGCCGGAGCCACAGCCGGGCGAGCTGAGCGAGGAAGATGCCAGCCTGTTGGCCGCCGCCAACATCCTGGTGGTCGACGACAGCCAGGTGGCGCTGCAGCAGTCGCTGCACACCTTGCGCAACCTCGGCATCGACTGCCATACCGCGCGCAGTGCCAAGGATGCGATGAACGTGCTGCTGGAGCTGCAGGGCACCGCGCAAGAGATCAACATCATCGTCTCGGACATCGAAATGTCCGAGATGGACGGCTACGCCTTCACCCGTACCCTGCGCGAGACCCCGGACTTCCAGCACCTCTACGTGCTGCTGCACACCTCGCTGGACAGCGCCATGAGCAGCGAGAAAGCCAAGCTGGCCGGGGCCAATGCCATCCTCACCAAGTTCTCCTCGCCCGACCTGACCGACTGCCTGGTGACGGCGGCGCGGACTGTGGTGTTTGCCGAACGCTGAAGCTCGTGTTGTCATATTCAGCGACAAACTCCCTGGCTTGCCGCCAGGGATGACTCGGGCATAATTCGCGCCCCTCGGACCCATTGCCGGAACCGCGTATGAAGTTTTTCAACTCTCTTCTGATCGCCTGCGCCCTGTTCAGCGGTGTCGCCCAGGCTTCCAGCAGCCAGGCCTGGAACGACCAGCGCCAGCAGATGCTCAAGGCCTGCCTGAAGGCCAGCCAGTTCAAGGATGCCCACGCTCGCGGCAAGCCAGCCGAGTTCGATGACCAGGTCGGTTTCAGCGCCCTGCTGATCGAAGGGGTCTATCCACAGAAGCACATGCAGCAACGCACCGGCACCGAGCTGTGCCTGTACGACCGCAAGCAGCAGCAGGCCTACGTCAGCGAATGGAACCCGGACGCCAAGTGAACGACGGCCTGCGTTTTGCCTGTACCGGTTGTGGCAAGTGCTGCACCGGCCACCATGTGCCATTGACCCTGGACGAAGCGGGCCAGTGGGCTGCTGCGGGTGGCCAGGTGATCGTCTTGATCGAAGGCTTTGTTACCGATGGGCCGGGTATGCCGGCGGACCAGCGCGAGCATGTGCTGCGTCGCTCGTATCCGGTGCCCTGCGGCGGCAGTGAGGTGCGCGTTTCGGTAACTTTTGCTGCATTCAACCCGGGGCGCTGTCGCAACCTCGACGACAACGACCTGTGCAGCATCTATGAAAGCCGACCGCTGGTCTGCCGCATCTACCCGGTGGAAATCAATCCGCATATTCCACTGCGGCCGGAGAACAAGGACTGCCCGCCCGAGGCTTGGCAGCAAGGGCCCGAGCTGATTCACGGTTCACTGCCGGTGGACCCGACGCTGCTGGCGCTGGTGCAGGCTTCGCGGCAGGCGGATCGTGATGATATCGCGGCCAAGGTGGCTATCTGCGAGGCACTGGGGATGACCACCAGCGCGCTCAAGGGCAATGGGTTTACTGCTTATTTGCCGGACATGAGCGCGTTTGCCGCTGCTCTCGCGCAGGCGTCATCAGGGAGCGGGGCTGAGTGGATGCTGCATGTGGAGCAGCCTGAGCTGGTGAATGACTTGCAGGTTCGGGGGTTGCGGACCACTGCTGAAGCGCCGGTCTACTACGCCTTCATTGGGTTTTAGGTAAGCAGGTCCGGCCTCTTCGCGGGCACGCCCGCTCCCACAGGATCACCACAAACCCGCGGCCTTGCGCGATACCTGTGGGAGCGGGCGTGCCCGCGAAGGGCCGCAAAGCGGCCCCACTAACGTTCAGGCGCTGCGATTCAAGCCCATTTCCATATCATTGATCGGTGCCTTGGCCATGGCACTGAGAATCCGCGCCGCACTGCCTGCCATCAGGTTCAGAATCTTCCTACAGCGGGTGGCAGGATCGCGTTAGGGCCACGAGGTGCTTGCCACAACATCTTCAGCGCCTATGAGATCGAGCGCCGCCCGCGCGGCGCATCGCGGGCAAGCCCGCTCCCACATCTGTTTCGGGCCAGTCACTCCTGTGAAGCCAACAGGGACCGCCTTGGTGCATGACTGGAGACAGGTGGAGCAGCATCTGTGCCCACCGAGATGCATCGCCGGACCCTGTCGGCTTCCACCGAGATGCATCGCCAGACAAACAAGACAGGTGGAGCAGCATCTGTGCCCACCGAGATGCATCGCCGGGCCCTGTCGGCTTCCACCGAGATGCATCGCCATACAAACAAGGCGGTCCCTGTTGGCGGCACAGGAGTAACTGGCCCGAAACAGATGTGGGAGCGGGCTTGCCCGCGATGCGCCGCGCGGGCGGCGCTCGATTTCAGCATCACCACAGCACTCTAGGCAGGCACCCTAAAAGCCCACAATTACCTCAAGGCATGCACCCCAAAGCCCACAACTACCCTCAAGGCATGCACCCCAAAGCCCACAATTACCTCAAGCCATGCACCCCAAAGCCCACAATTACCTCAAGCCATGCACCCCAAAGCCCAAAATCACCTCAAGCCATGCCCCCCAAAGCCCAAAATTACCTCAAGCCATGCACCCCAAAGCCCAAAATCACCTCAAGCCATGCCCCCCAAAGCCCACAACAACCTCCAGCCAGGCACCCGCAAGCCCAACACAGAACCCAACCTGTCACTGCTGTCAGCCAGCTGTCACGCTGCCGACCCGGTCACAGCGCTATAAACTCCAATACACACCTCCCTTCCCCACCCCTTGGCCAAGGTGCCCGCGCCGATGCGACGTCCTTCCCGTTCCATCCTTCTCGCCGCGTTGGCGCTGCTCGCCGTGGTGGCCGTGGGTACCTGGTATGGCCAGCGCCAGCAAAGCACCACCACGCATGCGCCAACGGCGATCCCGGTGCGGGTGGTCAGCGTCGCTCAACAAGACGTGCCGCGCTACGCCAGCGCCATCGGCTCGGTGCTGTCGCTGCACAGCGTTGAAGTGCGGCCACAAGTCGAAGGCGTACTGACCCAGGTGCTGGTCAAGGAAGGCCAATGGGTAAAGGAAGGCGACCTGCTCGCCACCCTGGATGACCGCGCAATCCGCGCCACGCTCGACCAGGCCCGTGCCCAGCTCGGCCAGAGCCAGGCGCAGATCCAGGTGGCCGGTGTCGACCTCAAGCGCTACCGCTTGCTCAGCACCGACGATGGCGTGTCCAAGCAGACCCTCGACCAGCAACAGGCACTGGTCAACCAGCTGCAGGCCACGGTCAAGGGCAACCAGGCGGCCATCGCCAATGCCGAGGTGCAGCTGTCATACACGCAGATCCGCTCTCCGGTGACCGGGCGTGTCGGCATCCGCAACGTCGACCCCGGCAACCTGGTGCGCACCACGGATACCCAAGGCCTGTTCAGCGTCACCCAGATCGACCCGATCGCCGTCGAGTTCGCCCTGCCGCAACAGATGCTGCCGACCCTGCAGGCCCTGCTCAAGGCGCCAACCCCGGCGCTGGTCGAGGCATACATGGATGCCGATGGCGAACGCAATCTGCTCGGCGAAGGCCACCTGGCGCTGATCGACAACCAGATCTCGGCCAACACCGGCACGGTGCGGGTCAAGGCCGAATTCGACAACAAGGACGGCCACCTGTGGCCGGGGCAACTGGTTACCATCCGCCTGCGCACCGCGGTAGATGAAAACGCCCTGGTGGTGCCGCCGCCGGTGGTGCAGCGTGGCGTCGACGGGCACTTCGTCTACCGCCTGGACGGTGACAAGGTCACCGCCGTGCCGGTCAAGGTGGTGTACCAGGACAGCAGCCTGAACATCATCGCCGGGGTCAAGCCGGGCGAGCGCCTGGTGCTAGACGGCCAGTCCCGGCTCAAGCCCGGTTCGCGGGTCGAGGTGACTCCGGACGCCCCACCACCGGCGGAAATGGCTGAGCGCAGGAGCCAGCCATGAATACCCGCAACGGTATTTCCGCCTGGTGCATCGACCACCCGATCGCCACCCTGCTGCTGACCTTCGCCCTCGTGCTGCTGGGCGCCATCGCCTTCCCGCGGCTGCCGGTGGCACCGCTGCCCGAAGCGGACTTCCCGACCATCCAGGTCACCACCCAGCTGCCCGGGGCCAGCCCGGAAACCATGGCATCGTCGGTGGCCACGCCACTGGAAGTGCAGTTCAGTGCCATCCCCGGCATGACCCAGATGACCAGCAGCAGCGCGCTGGGCTCGACCACGCTGATCCTGCAGTTCACCCTCGACAAGAACATCGACACCGCCGCCCAGGAAGTCCAGGCGGCGATCAACACCGCCACCGCCCGCCTGCCCCAGGACCTGCCCAACCCGCCGACCTGGCGCAAGGTCAACCCAGCCGACAGCCCGGTCCTGGTGCTCACCGTCAGCTCCGCGCAGATGCCCGGCAATGACCTCAGCGACTATGCAGAAACCCTGCTGGCGCGCCAGCTCAGCCAGATCGAAGGGGTAGGCCTGATCAACATAACCGGCCAGCTGCGCCCGGCCATCCGCGTGCAAGCCCAGCCGGAAAAACTCGCCGCCATCGGCCTGACCCTCGCCGATGTGCGCCTGGCCATCCAGCAGACCAGCCTGAACCTGGCCAAGGGCGCGTTGTACGGCGAGCACAGCGTCTCGACCCTCGCCGCCAACGACCAGCTGTTCCACCCTGAGGACTACGCCCAACTCATCGTTTCGTACCGCGACGGCGCACCGGTGCACCTCAGGGACGTGGCCAAGGTCATCAATGGCGCCGAAAACGCTTACGTCAAAGCCTGGTCCGGCGACCAGCCGGGGCTCAACCTGGTGGTGTTCCGCCAGCCCGGGGCGAATATCGTCGACACCGTCGACCGGGTGCTGGCGGCGCTGCCCAAGCTGCAGGAAATGCTCCCGGCCTCCATCGAAGTGTCGGTGCTGCAGGACCGCACCCAGACCATCCGCGCCTCGTTGCACGAGGTGGAACTGACCCTGATGATCGCCGTAGCCCTGGTGATCGGGGTGATGGCGCTGTTCCTGCGCCAGTGGTCGGCGACCCTGGTGGTGTCCAGCGTGCTCGGCGTGTCGCTGATCGCCAGTTGCGCGCTGATGTACGTCATGGGCTTCAGCCTCAACAACCTCACCTTGGTGGCCATCGTCATCTCGGTGGGCTTCGTGGTGGACGATGCCATCGTGGTGGTGGAGAACATCCACCGACACCTGGAGGCCGGTGACGACAGCCGCACGGCTGCGCTCAAGGGTGCGGGGGAAATCGGCTTCACCGTGGTGTCGATCAGCTTCTCACTGATCGCGGCATTCATCCCGCTGCTGTTCATGGGCGGCGTGGTCGGCCGGCTGTTCAAGGAGTTCGCCCTGACGGCCACCTCGACCATCCTGATCTCGGTGATGGTGTCGCTGACCCTGGCGCCCACCTTATGCGCGCTGTTCATGCGCCGCCCGCCCGGCGAGCACCACGGTGGCTTCGGCGAGCGCCTGGTGAAGTGGTACGAAAAAGGCCTGGACCGTGCCCTCGCCCACCAGCGCCTGACCCTTGCCGTGTTCGGCGTGACCCTGGCCCTGGCGGTGGTCGGTTATGTCGGCATCCCCAAGGGTTTCTTCCCGCTGCAAGATACCGGTTTCATCCTTGGCACCACCGAGGCGGCGGCGGACGTGTCGTACCCGTCGATGGTCGAGAAGCACCTGGCGCTGGCGAAGATCATCGGTGACGACCCGGCAGTGCAGGCATACTCGCATTCGGTGGGGGTCACCGGCAGCAACCAGACCATCGCCAATGGCCGTTTCTGGATCGCCCTCAAGCCACGCGGTGAGCGTGACGTGTCGGCCAGCGAGCTGATCGACCGCCTGCGGCCGAAACTGGCGCAGGTACCGGGCATCGTCCTGTACATGCGCGCCGGCCAGGACATCAACCTCAGTTCCGGCCCGTCGCGCACCCAGTACCAGTACGTGCTCAAGAGCAACGACGGCGTGGCCCTGAACCTTTGGACCCAGCGCCTGACCGACCGCCTGCGGGAAAACCCGGTGTTCCGCGACCTGTCCAATGACTTGCAACTGGGCGCCAGCGTCACCCGCATCGGCATCGACCGCCAGGCCGCGGCGCGCTTCGGCCTGACCACCACGGATGTCGACCAGGCGCTGTACGATGCCTTCGGTCAGCGGCAGATCAGCGAATTCCAGACCGAGACCAACCAGTACAAAGTGATCCTCGAACTGGACGCCAAGCAGCGCGGCAAGGCCGAGAGCCTGAACTTCTTCTACCTGCGCTCGCCGCTGACCAACCAGATGGTGCCGCTTTCGGCCCTGGCGCATGTCGCGCCACCCAGTACCGGCCCGCTGTCGATCAGCCACGACGGCCTGTTCCCGGCCGCCAACCTGTCGTTCAACCTGGCCCCCGGCGTGGCCTTGGGCGATGCGGTGACGATCCTCGAACGCACCCAGCGCGAACTGGGCATGCCCGACTCGATCAGTGGCAATTTCCAGGGCGCGGCCCAGGCCTTCCAGAGTTCGCTGGCAAGCCAACCCTGGCTGATTCTCGCCGCGCTGGTGGCGGTGTACATCATCCTCGGCGTGCTCTACGAGAGCTTCGTCCATCCCCTGACCATCATCTCCACCCTGCCCTCGGCCGGGCTCGGGGCGTTGATACTGCTCTGGGCCATGGGCCAGGATTTCAGCATCATGGGCCTGATCGGCGTGGTGCTGCTGATCGGTATCGTCAAGAAGAACGGCATCCTGCTCATCGACTTCGCCCTCGAAGCCCAGCGCCACCAGGGCATGACACCCGAGCAGGCGATACACCAGGCGTGCCTGACGCGCTTCCGGCCGATCATCATGACCACCCTCGCCGCCTTGCTCGGCGCGGTGCCGCTGATGCTCGGCTTTGGCGCCGGCGCCGAGCTGCGCCAACCACTGGGCATCGCCGTGGTCGGCGGTTTGCTGGTGAGCCAGGCGCTGACACTGTTTACCACCCCGGCCATATACTTGGCCCTGGAGCGCCTGTTCCATCGCCGCCAGGCCGCCCGTGCGGTGGCGCCAAGTGCCAGCTAGGACAAGACCATGCGTGTGCTGATCATCGAAGACGAAGAAAAAACCGCCGACTACTTGCACCGCGGCCTGACCGAGCAGGGCTTTACCGTCGACCTTGCGCGCGATGGCATCGACGGCTTGCACCTGGCCCTTGAAGGCGACTACGCAGTGATCGTGCTCGACGTGATGCTGCCGGGCCTGGACGGCTACGGCGTACTGCGCGCACTAAGGGCGCGCAAGCAGACGCCGGTGATCATGCTCACCGCCCGCGAGCGCGTCGAAGACCGCATCCATGGCCTGCGCGAAGGCGCAGACGATTACCTGGGCAAGCCGTTCTCGTTCCTTGAACTGGTCGCCCGGCTGCAGGCCTTGACGCGCCGCAGCAGCACCCACGAACCATTGCAGATCCAGGTCGGCGACCTGTGGATCGACCTGATGGCGCGCAAGGCCAGCCGCGCCGGCCAGCGCCTGGAACTCACCGCCAAGGAATTCTCGCTGCTCAGTGTGCTGGCCCGACACCAGGGCGAAATCCTTTCCAAGACTGCTATTGCCGAGCTGGTCTGGGACATCAACTTCGACAGCGACGCCAATGTCGTCGAGGTGGCGATCAAGCGCCTGCGCGCCAAGCTCGACGGGCCGTTCGACAACAAACTGCTGCACACCATCCGAGGCATGGGCTATGTCCTGGAAAACCGCGCCGCTTAACTCCATCGCCCTGCGCCTGTCGGCACTGTTCATCCTGGTGGCGCTCGGGGTGTTCGTGCTGATCGGCTCGGCGCTGTACCGCCAGGTCGACCGCAGCCTGGACCTGCTGCCGGCCGCCGAACTGGATGCGCGTTTCAGCGTGCTCGAGTCCACCCTCAACCGCTTCGGCACACCTGAGCACTGGGCCAAGATCAACAACAAGCTCAACCTGCTCAGCGAGGAGGACAAGCGCATCCGCTTCTGGGTGGTCAGCAGCAACCCGGCCTACGAATATGGCCGCCCCAGCGAACTGGTCCGTGCCTTTGCCGAAGGCCCGCCGGGGATGCGCGAGCTGCACCTGCCCGAACGCCCTTACCCGTACAAGGTGCTGGTCAGCGAACACCCGGCCCTGGGCGAGCGCCCGGCGCTGCGATTTCTGATCGGCATCGACACCGAGACGTTCTGGCAGGCCCAGCACAGCCTGCTGGTGGCCATCGTCGGCCTGGCAGTGCTCGGTGTGCTGCTGGCTTCGGTGCTGGGTTACTGGGTGGCGCGCATCGGCCTGCGACCGCTGCTGGCGTTGTCGGTCGAGGCCCAGGCACTGGCACCGCCGCGCCTGGATGGCCGCTTGCAGACGCACAACCTGGCACCGGAACTGGCGCAGTTCGCCGGTGCCTTCAATGCTGCGCTGGACCGGGTCAGCCAGGCCTATTCGCGGCTCGAAGCCTTCAACGCCGACGTCGCCCACGAGCTGCGCTCGCCGCTGACCAACCTGATCGGCCAGACCCAGGTCGCGCTCACCCGCGGGCGCAGTGCGGAGCATTACTTCGAAGTGCTGCAATCGAACCTGGAAGAGCTGGAGCGCCTGCGCAGCATCATCAACGACATGCTGTTCCTCGCCAGCGCCGACCAGGGCAGCAAGGCCACCGCCCTGACCCAAGCCTCGCTGGCCGAGGAAGTGGCCACCACCCTCGATTACCTCGACTACATCCTCGAAGACGCCCAGGTCAGCGTCACCGTCAGCGGCGACGCCTATGCGCCCATCGAAAAGGCCCAGCTGCGCCGGGCGTTGATCAACCTGCTGAACAACGCAGTGCAGCACACGGCGCCGCACCAGGTCATTCGCGTGCATATCGAGGCTGGGGCGGAACAGGTCTGCATTGCGGTGAGCAACCCAGGGCCGGCCATCGACGATGCGCACCTGCCTTTGCTGTTCGAGCGGTTTTACCGGGTGGATGCGGCGCGCAGCAACAGTGGTGGTGGCAACCATGGATTGGGGTTGGCGATCGTCAAGGCGATTGCGTTGATGCATGGCGGGGAGGTGTTCGTGCGCAGCGGTGACGGCGCCAACACCTTTGGCATGCTCCTGCCGATCCTGAAGCCTGCGCGACCAGTGTAGGAGCGGCCTTGTGTCGCGAAAGGGCTGCGAAGCGGCCCCAGATTTTCTGCTATGGCGTAGATTGCTGGGGCTGCTTCGCAGCCCTTTCGCGACACAAGGCCGCTCCTACAAAAAACGCGCAAGCTGTCTAGTACGGTGGTTTGCGGCCAAAGTCCTATTGCCTTTTTCGCCATCATTACCTTTTGCGCAACAGTGCTTATCGCCAATGACGCTGTTTCCGCAGCACTTTAAGGACTAACTTTACACCCGTCCTCATAGCACTTGCCCCGCAAGAAGGTAGTTTCAAACATGTCCAACAGTATGGGTATTGCCAGCGTTTTCGTTCTGTCTTCCCTGTTGTTGTCGCCCCTGGCCATGGCCGAAGAATCCCCGGCTTTCGTTGCTCGCACTGCAGAACTTGCCGCTGTTCACCAAGACTCCCGCGAAGCCCTGGCACACAAGGCCGACGCCGGAAAAGACGCAGAACAGACAGCTGCTAAAGTTTCCAGCGACGCCAATGCCGATAGCTGATCGCGCGTCGCACCCGCTCCCGTTTTCCCTTGGCTACGCCATGGGCACCGTTGGTGCCGATATGTTAGCCTTTTAAAGCCGCTGCCGATCAGCGGCTTTTTTTATGTGCGCTAACTCTCAGCCCCGCTGTAACGTACCCCTATAAAAAGATGCACATTCAAAAATAAAAACTGCCCCACCGCCAGACCAAAGGAGCTAGTACCGGTGCCTTCCGCGTTTCGCTTTACCCCGCTGTTCATTGCGTTGACTGCAACGATCCCTTTCGCCGCCCAGGCAGATGAAGACAAGGCTGATGGCTTCATCGAAGGTTCGTCCTTCAACCTGCATTTTCGTAATGCCTACTTCAACCGCGACAACCACAACGCCGACGTGCGCGACACCCGCGAGTGGGGCCAGGGCGCGGTAGCGCGTTTCGAATCCGGTTACACCCCGGGCGTGGTCGGCTTCGGCCTCGATGCCCATGCCATGCTGGGCCTGAAGCTCGACGGCGGTGGCGGCCATGCCGGCACCAGCATCCTGCCCGAGCACATCAAGGACAACGGTGAACTGGGCGCTGCCCCGCACTCGTTCTCCACCGCCGGTGCAGCGGTCAAGCTCAAGGCATTCGACACCGAGCTGAAAGCCGGTGACCTGTTCATCACCAACCCGGTGATCGCGGGCGGTGAAACCCGCATGCTGCCGCAGACCTTCCGCGGCGTGAGCCTGACCAACCACAGCATCGATGGCCTGCTGCTCGAAGGCGGCCAGGTCAGCTTCACCCACCCGTACAACCAGAGCGGCCACCGTCGTATCGACACCTATTACGGCGCCCTGGACGAACACGACAAGAGCAAACACCTGAACTGGGCGGGCGCGTCGTGGAGCGGTACCGAGAACATCACCACCAACCTGTACGCGGCCGAGCTGAAGGATATCTGGAACCAGTACTACGCCGACTTCGACTACACCTACGTGGTCAACGACCTGGTCAGCCTCAACCCAGGCGTGCACTTCTATCACACCCAGGACACCGGCCAGGCGCTGCTGGGCAAGATCGACAACAACACCTACAGCGTGCACTTCACGGTCAACGCCGGTTACCACAGCGTCACTGCCGCCTACCAGCGGGTCAACGGCAACACGCCGTTCGACTACATCAACCTGGGCGACAGCGTGTACCTGGACAACTCGCGCATGTATTCGGACTTCAACGCCCCTAACGAGCGGTCGTGGAAGCTGCAGTACGACTACAATTTCGCCGGTATCGGCATCCCGGGCCTGAGCACTTCGCTGTCGTACTCGCGCGGTGAGGCAGACCTGACCAAGGCCACCCAGGACACCAGCCACTACGACTACTACCGCGCCGATGGCAAGAACGCCATGCACTGGGAGCGGGACCTGGATGTGAAGTATGTGTTCCAGGAAGGCGACCTGAAGGATCTGGCGGTGCAGCTGCGCTACGCCACCCACCGGGGTAGCCAGGGCTATGCATCGATCGACAGCAACAGCGACAACGATGAACTGCGGGTGATCGTCGATTACCCACTGAACATTTTCTGATCTGAGGCCGCTGGCGAGGGCTTTGCCCTCGTTTCGCGACACAAGGCCGCTCCTACGGGGCCTGGTGTCGCGATTAGGCTCAAAGCTGGCCCACAAGCATTTCCGTCGGACAAATCTTGTCCGACAATCCACGCTTCCCTAGAATGTCGCCCGCCGCAAATGGCCCTGCCTCAGCAGTAGCGCGCATGCCCACTCGATCACCGCGTTTCGCTTTCTACAGGTCGCACCCCGAGCTGATCCTCAACCTGGGCAGTTGCCTTGCCGTGCTCGCCATCGTGGCCATCGTCGGCTACTTGCTGGCTCGCGAGCGCGATAACGTCGAGCAATCGGCGATACGCTCCTCCAGCAACATCGTGCAGTTGATCGAAAGCGATATCCTGCGCAACGTCGAACTCTACGATCAGTCCCTGCGCGGACTGATCTGGGCCGTGCGACACCCGGAGCTATTGAAGGTTGCCCCCGAACTGCGCCAGCAGATCCTGTTCAATCAGACCTTCGCCGCCCCGGTGCGAGGTGACATCCTCTGGCTGAATGCCAAAGGCGATGTGGTAGGTGACTCGATCAGCATCAAACCACGCCAGGCCAACTTCGCCGACACACCGGCGTTCCAGGCTCATCGCGACAACCCGCGCCTCGGCCTGTTCATCAGCCCACCCTTCAAGGCAAGGCTGGGCGACCTCGACTGGTGCATCAGTTTCAGCCGGCGCATCTCTGCGGATGACGGTTCCTTTGCAGGGTTGGCCGCAGGCGCGTTGCGCCTGTCCTATTTCAATCAGCTGTTCCAACGCCTGGACATCGGTGATGAGAGCAGCATCAACCTGCTCAATACCGACGGCCAGTTGCTCGCCCGCCAGCCAACCCGGGACAAGGACCCGCTGATTGGCACCAACTTCGGCGACCGGCCCAACTTCAAACGCATCCTGGGCGAACGCAGCGGCAGCTTCACCGCCAGGTCCAGCATATATGGCACCCAGCGCATCTATACCTTCGCCCGGGTTGCCGACCTTCCCCTGATCGTGCTGGTGGTGCATTCGGCCGAGGAAGTGTTCCAGTCGTGGCGACGTACCGCCATTGTTGTCAGCGTCGCAACCGGCGTGCTGTGTATCGGCATTCTCTGGCTGAGCCTGCTGCTGGGCCGCGAACTACGCCGGCGCCACGAAGCCGAACTAGGCCTGGCAACACTCGCCGCCACCGACAGCCTGACCGGCCTGGCCAACCGTCGCCGGCTGGATCAAGTGCTGCGGCAGGAATGGTCACGTGCCGTGCGCAACCGCAAACCGTTGGCACTGCTGATGGTGGATATCGATCATTTCAAGGCATTCAACCAGCGGCACGGCCACGCCGGAGGCGACCACGCGTTGCGCGAGGTGGCCCATACGCTGCAACAGTGCATCCGCCGACCTGCTGACCTGGCAGCACGTTACGGCGGAGAGGAATTCCAGGTGGTCTTGCCTGAAACCGCACTGAGCGGCGCATTGCTGCTGGCTGAAAGCATCCGCGCGCGCGTGCAAGGATTAGCGCCATTCGGCGACGACGAGCGCTCGGTTACCGTCAGCATTGGGGTCAGTGTCTTCACCCCAGGCACCCAGCAGGACCTGGCGCAGGTGCTGGGTGCTGCGGATGAAGCCCTCTACCGGGCCAAGGCCAATGGCCGTAACCGCGTAGAGGGGCCACTCGATTAGGAGCGTGCGCGGGCCGCGTTACGCAGCGCCTTCACCTGGTCATGGTTGCGCTGTACGCCCTGCAGTTGCTTTTCCACCAGCGCGTAGCTCTGATCGCTGGACTGGCGGCCCAGCTTGACCAGTTTCTCACGGGCTTCCTTGTAGGCCTTGAGGGCATGGTCTTCGCCGCGCTCGACTTCATTGAGCACCGCTTCCTCATCCTTGCCGGTGACCATCGACTTGAGATTGACCCAGCCACGGTGCAAATCACCGCTGATGCTGGTGGAGGTTTCCGGGTCACCGCCCAGGCGGCGCACTTCGCTCTGCAGCTCGGCTGCTGCATTGGCGCACTCACCGGCACGCTGGACGAAGAACGCCTTGAGTTCGGGGTTCTTCACATCATCGGCCGAGGCCTTGAAGCCCTTTTCGCCATCCTTGCTGTACTCGATCAGGTCGTTGAGCACGTCGATCACGTCTTTGTTGGGGTTGCTCATGGCACAAACTCCTTGGCAGGTGATAGTCACCATTACCAGAGCAGCCTTCATGCCAAGCTAAGCAATGCAATTAAATCGTTTTAAATCAGTAACTTAAAAAATAGATAACCGAACAGCGAAACGGCGTTATGCATGATTGCCGCTTGGGTAGTCGTGCAGATTGCAGTATGGTCGCCGCACATTCACAGCCAGGCTTCGTCGATGAAACCGGAAATGCTCGAACTGCTGGTTACCCGCAGCATGCCTTTTGGCAAATACCAGGGACGGATTATTGCCGACCTGCCAGGGGATTACTTGGCCTGGTTCGCACGCAAAGGGTTTCCTGCAGGGGAACTGGGTGGGTTACTGGCCTTGATGCACGAGATCGACCACAACGGCTTGGCCGATCTGCTGGTGCCGTTGCGGCAGAAGCATTGCCGGTAGCCTGTGCTGGCCCCTTCGCGGGCATGCCCGCTCCCACAGGAATTCTACTGATCCGTGGATCATGCGATCCCTGTGGGAGCGGGCGTGCCCGCGAAGAGGCCGGCACTGGCAACAGAATGCTCTAGCCTTTCACCGGCGCCACAGCCAACTCCGCCCGCTCGCTCTTCTTGATCACTGCATACACCACTGCCGTCACCAGGCTCCCCGCCACAATCGCCAGCAGATACAAAAGCGCATGGTTGATCGCATTGGGGATCAGCAACACGAACAGCCCGCCATGCGGTGCCATCAGCTTGCAGCCGAAGTACATCGACAGCGCGCCGGTCAATGCACCACCGGCAATGCTCGCCGGGATCACCCGCAGCGGGTCCTTGGCGGCGAACGGGATCGCACCTTCGGAGATGAAGCACAGCCCGAGCGCCAGCGCCGCTTTGCCCGCCTCACGCTCGCTCTGGGCGAACTTGCGGCGGGCGAGGAAGGTGGCGATGCCCAGGCCGATCGGCGGGACCATGCCGGCGGCCATGGTCGCCGCCATCGGCGCATAGCTCGAAGAGGCCAGCAGCCCCACCGAGAAGGCATAGGCGGCTTTGTTGATCGGCCCACCGAGGTCCACGCACATCATGCCACCCAGCAGCAACCCGAGCAGGATGGCGTTGGTGGTGCCCATGCTGTCGAGGAAGTGCGTCAACCCTTCGAGCATCGCCGCCACTGGCTGGCCGACCACATAGATCATCACCAGGCCAGTGAACAGGCTGGCCAGCAGCGGGATGATCAGGATCGGCTTGAGTGCCTCCAGGCTGCTCGGCAGGCGCGCCCAGCGGGCGATGGCCTTGGCGCTGTAGCCGGCGAGAAAGCCGGCGACGATGCCGCCAATGAAACCGGCACCCAAGGTGCTGGCCAGCAGCCCGCCGATCATGCCCGGCGCCAGGCCCGGGCGGTCGGCGATGGACCAGGCGATGTATCCCGCAAGCAGCGGCACCATCAACTTGAATGCCGCCTCGCCTCCGATCTGCATCAGCGCGGCCGGCAGGGTGCCCGGCTGCTTGTAGGCCTCGATGCCGAACACGAATGACAGGGCAATCAGCAAGCCACCCGCCACCACCATCGGCAGCATGAACGAGACACCGGTGAGCAAATGCTTGTAGACGCCGTTTTTCTCAGCCTGGGCCGGGGCCGCTGCTGCATCCCCAACACTTTCAACCTTGGCTTCTACCAAGGCCTTTTCCAGGGTCGCATGCGCCTGCTTGAGAGCGATACCGGTGCCGCAACGGTAGATACGCTTGCCTGCAAAGCGTGCCGTCGGCACCTCGATGTCCGCCGCCAGCAGCACCACATCGGCCTGCGCGATGGCCTGGGCCGACAGCGGGTTGCGCGCACCGACCGAGCCTTGGGTCTCGACAGCAAGCTGGTAACCGCGTTGTTGCGCGGCCTGTTGCAAGGCTTCTGCAGCCATGAAGGTATGTGCGACGCCGGTCGGGCAGGCGGTCACCGCAACAATCCGTACAGCCGCTGAAGGGGCGACGCTAACCGGTTGCTCGGCCAGCACCGCGGCCTTGCCTGCCGCCTCCTCGAGAAAGCCCTCGCGGTCGGCCAGGGCCTGGGCCGGGGTACTCTGGTATACGCGCTTGCCGGTGAAACGCGCGAGGTCGACCGGGCCGGTGCTGACCACCAGCACCCAATCGGCCTCGGCGATCTGCGCAGGCGTCAGTTGGCGTTCAGGATGTTCGGCATCCTGCACTTCGACACTGGTGCTCCAGCCGCGGCGTTGGGCGGCAGCCGCCAGCAGGCGGGCACTGAGCACGCTGGACACCTGCCCATTGGGGCAGGCGGTGACGATGGCGATGTTCATCGGCAACCCTCTTGTTGTTCTGTCAGTTGCACGGCGGCTTCAAGGCGCACCAGCTGCTCGTGGTCGCAGATGCCGAAGCCGACCTGGGTCACCGCCTGTGCGGCGATGGCGGTGGCGCGGCGCAAGGTCTGCTGCGGGCTTTCCGCCGCCAGCAGGCCATGGACCATGCCCGCGACCAGCGAATCTCCCGCGCCCACGGTACTGGCTACCCGCACCTGCGGCGGCCGCGCCTGCAGCGCTTGGCCAGCGGTGAACCAGCTCACTCCCTGCTCGCCCGCCGACACCACCACATGCTCGACACCGCTGGCCAGCAGTTGCTGGGCCGCGGCACGTTGCTCGGCGGCGGTATGCACGGCCAGACCGAGCACTTCGCCCAACTCTTCGGTATTGGGTTTGACCAGCCAGGGGGCACTCTGCAGGCCAGCACGCAATGCCTCGCCACTGCTGTCGAGCGCCACCTTCAGCCCTTGCTGCCGCAGTTGTTCAAGCAGCTGGCGGAACCACTCGGGGCTGATCCCGCGCGGCAGGCTGCCGGCGACCACCACCGCGTCGTGCCCGGGCGCTACCTGCTGCAAGCGGCGCAACAACTCGGCGCGGTCGGCATCGTCGACATCCGGCCCCTGGCCGTTGATGTCGGTGACCCGGCCATCGGCTTCGACCAGCTTGAGGTTGCTGCGGGTTTCACCGCCCACCCGCACGAAGCAGTCGGCAAACCCGCGCCGGGCGATCAGCGCTTCGAACGGTTGCAGGTTGTCGCGGCCCAGAAAGCCCCCGACGGTAACGCTGTGGCCCAGATCAGCCAGCACCTGGGCCACGTTCAGGCCTTTGCCTGCAGCGTGGCTTTGCTGGGCCTGGGCACGGTTGACATGGCCTGGGCGCAAGGCGTCGAGGCTGACGGTAATGTCCAGCGCCGGGTTCAGGGTCAGGGTGAGAATCTTGGCCATCAGTAACGCTCCACCAGCGCGCGAACCGCCGCAGCGCTGTCCTGTTGCAAGGCCTCGCGCGCCAGGGCGCGGGCCGTTTGGTGATCCACCTGGCGCACCAGGGCTTTGACTTCGGCGATGCTGCGGGCAGCCACGCTCAGCTCGTCGACATCCAGGCCCAGCAGCACGGCAACCGCTTGCGGGTCGGCAGCCAGTTCGCCGCAGACGCCCACCCACTTGCCTTCGGCGTGGGCGGCACGCACGGTCATGTCGATCAGGCTCAGCACCGCCGGGTGCAGCCCGTCGGCCTGGGCAGAAAGGCTCGGATGGCCACGGTCGATAGCCAGGGTGTACTGGGTCAGGTCGTTGGTACCGATACTGAAAAAGTCCACTTCACGGGCCAGCTGCGGCGCCAGCAAGGCGGCGGACGGCACCTCGACCATGATCCCGACCTGCAAGTCGGCGACCGGGATTTCCAGGCGCAGGCGCTCGACCATCGCACGCGCTTCGCGCCATTCGTGGATCTGCCCGACCATGGGAAACATGATGCGCAAGGGACGCTGATCGGCGGCGCGCAGCAAGGCGCGCAGCTGGTCTTCCATGATCTGCGGGCGTTGCAAAGTCAGGCGCACGCCGCGCACGCCGAGGAACGGGTTTTCCTCGGCATCGATCGGCCAGTACGGCAGTGGCTTGTCGCCCCCCACATCGAGCGTGCGCACGACCAGTGGCCGGCCGCCGAGGCCATCGAGCACGCGGCGGTATTCCGCTTCCTGGGTAGCCACGTCGGGGGCCTGCGAATGGGCCATGAAGATCAGCTCGGTACGCAGCAGGCCAACGCCTTCGGCGCCTTGGTCCACCACCTTGTCGATGCCACTGCTCTCGCCGATATTGGCGAACACTTCGACGGCATGGCCATCGCGGGTTACCGCCGGCTGATGGCGTTGGGCCCAGGCGGCTTGCAAGCGTTGTTCGCGCAGGTCACGCTCGGCCAGGGCGCGCTGCAGCTGGTCGGCGGGCGGGGCGATGCTGACCCTGCCACGCTGGCCGTCGAGCAACAACGGCGTGCCGGACGCGAGCAGCAGGATCGCCGGGCCCGCGCCGACCACCGCCGGGATACCCAGGGCACGGGCCACGATCGCGCTGTGCGCGGTGGCGCCGCCGTAGGCGGTAACGATGCCAGCGACACGGGCCGGGTCCAGGCGGGCGACATCGGATGGGCCAACCTCGCCCATTACCAGCACATAGGGTTGCTCAGGCTCGGCCTGGGCCTGCACGCCGCACAGCTGGGCCAGCACCCGGCGGCCAATGTCGCGCAGGTCGGCAGCACGCTCGGCCAGCAGGGCATCGTGCAGCGCTTCCTGCTGGCGCGCTGCCGCTTCGATCACCGCCATCCAGGCGGCGGCCGCACTCTCGCCCTGTGCCAGGCGAGCGTCGACATCGTCGCTCAGGGCCGGGTCGGCGAGCATTTCCTGATGGGTGACGAATATCTCGCCAATCGACGGGTCGCTGCGCTGCACCAGCGCCTGCAACTCGCCGTTCACGGCCTCCAGTGCATCGCGGAGTTTCAAGCGCTCCTGGGCGGGCGACTCGCCACGCAGTGGGTAGTCGATATCCCGTTCGACGCAGACATGCGCCGGCCCGCTGGCAATCCCGGGGGATGCACTGACCCCCTGGACGCAGCTGCCGGCAGCAGGCGCCTGAAGCGGTGCGGCCGCACTGGCGACGACTGGGCTGGGGGTTGGCAGCAGCGGCTCAACCGCTTCGCCCAGGCCCTGTTCGATCGCGGCCAGCAGCACTGGCAAGGCATCCGCGGCGATCGACGGTTCAGCGGTCAACTCCAGTTCCTGACCGCGGCGGGCGCCGAGGCTGAGCAGTTTGCTCAGGCTCTTGATCGACACCGCCGGCTGCGCGCTGTCGAGCACACGCACACGGATATCGCCTTCGAAGCCCTTGGCCAGCTGCGCCAACACCTTCGCCGGGCGAGCGTGCAGCCCATGCGGGTTGGCCAGCACGATCCGCACACTGGGCCAGTCAGCCGGAGCCTCGCCGCCCAGCACCTCCAGTACGGCGCGGCTGCTGGTGGCCTGGTAGAGGGTTTGCCCACGGCCTTCGATCAGCACTTCGCACAGGCGCTCAAGCAGCGCCTGATGGGCCGCGCCGAGGCTGGCCAGGCAGAACAGGCCATTGAGCGGCTGGTCGCGATAACGCAGGGGCTGCTGCGGGGTGATGAAGGCAAGGCCCGGTTGACGCACCTGGCGCTCGCTGTGCAGCCACCACAAGCCCTCACCCAGTGGCAGGGGGTCGGCCTGTTGCAGCACGGCAGCGAAGCCGCTGTCGACACAACCGGCGCGCTGCAGCAGACGCGCACCGCGCCAGGCCAGCTCGTCGAAATCTTCGGCCGGCAGGTTCAGGCCGACCAGCTGCGCATCCAGCGCCAGTTCCTGCGGCGCACCTTGCAACAGTTTGAGCAACGCCTCGGCAGAGCTGGCCCGGCGCAGCGCCTCGGCCAGGTCGGTTTCACCGAGGGCACGGGTCAACAGCTGCAGCAGGCGCAGATGTTCGTCGGAACGGGCGGCAATGCCGATGGCCAGGTAGACGATCTGGCCATCCCCCCAGTCCACACCTTCAGGGAACTGCAGCAGGCGCACGCCGGTGGCAAACACCAGCTCGCGCGTTTGCGGGGTGCCATGCGGGATGGCGATGCCCTGGCCAAGAAACGTCGAGCCTTGCGCTTCGCGCGCCTGCAGGCCGTCGAGATAACCGTCGGCAACCAGGCCGTCGGCAACCAGCTGCTCCGCCAGCAGGCGCAGCGCCGCTGACTTGTCGGCGGCCTTCTGGCCCATGGCTATCTGCTCTTTGGCGAGCTCGAGCATGACCTTCTCCTTTTGCAGCCCCGGCTTGGTTTTGATGCCGGGTACTGAGGTATTGTTGTGATATTCACGGAATCAGCCAGTTCGACGGCCTTGCAAGGCCGACAGTCGAGGCAGAAAAATCAATAGCTGAAACGTTTAATCTGACCAAGCGGCCACGTTACTCGATAATCTTCCGAGGAAAAAGCCCCATCCTGTCGGACAATTGCGACAATGGTCGTCTGCGCGTGGCGGCCAACCCGGGTCAAACTACCCGGTCCTGGTTCCGTAGCCAGTCCCGGTAATAACAAGGAAAATTCGGTGAAACTCAGCGATATCGCCCGTCTGGCCGGTGTGTCAGTGACCACTGCCAGTTATGTCATCAATGGCAAGGCCGAACAGCAGCGCATCAGCAACAGCACTGTCGAGCGGGTGCGTGCGGTGGTCGAGGCCCATGGCTTCACGCCCAACCCGCAAGCAGCCGGCCTGCGCAGCCGCCACACCCGTACCCTGGGCTTCATTCTCCCGGATCTGGAGAACCCCAGCTATGCCCGCATCGCCAAACAGTTGGAACAAGGCGCCCGCGCCCGGGGCTACCAGCTGCTGATCGCCAGCAGCGACGACCAGCCCGACAGCGAGCGCCAGCTGCAGCAGCTGTTCCGCGCCCGCCGTTGCGATGCCCTGTTCGTCGCCAGCTGCCTGCCGCCAGAGGACGACAGCTACCGTGAGCTGCAGGACAAAGGCCTGCCAGTGATCGCCATCGACCGGCGCCTGGACCCGGCGCACTTCTGCTCGGTGATCAGCGACGACCGCGATGCCAGCCGCCAACTGGCCGACAGCCTGCTGGCCACCGCGCCGAAAAGCATTGCACTGATCGGTGCCCGCCCGGAGCTGTCGGTCAGCCAGGCCCGCGCCGGTGGTTTCGACGAAGCGATGCAAGGGTTTGCCGGGGTGATCCGCCGCTATCAGGGCGAGGGATTCAGCCGTGAATGCGGCCAACGCCTGATGCAGCAGCTGATCGACGAGCATGGCGGCCTTCCGGACGCCCTGGTAACGACCTCGTATGTGCTGCTGCAAGGGGTGTTCGACACCTTGCAGACGCGCCCGGCCGATTCGCGCCAGCTGCACCTGGGCACTTTCGGCGACAACCAGTTGCTCGACTTCCTGCCGCTGCCGGTCAACGCCATGGCCCAGCAGCACGGCCTGATCGCCGCCACCGCACTGGAGCTGGCCCTGGTCGCCATCGAGGAAAAGCGCTACGAGCCAGGCGTGCACGCCATTGGCCGAACCTTCAAGCAACGCATCAGCGCGGCCTGACCATGCGCCTGATCGACACCCACACCCACCTGGACTTCCCCGACTTCGACGCCGACCGCCCGCGCCTGCTGGCCAATGCGGCGGCGCGCGGGGTGGAGCGCATGGTGGTGTTGGGGGTGTACCAGGCGAATTTCCAGCGGGTGTGGGACCTGGCCTGTGCCGAAGACGGCGTGCATGCGGCCCTGGGGTTGCACCCGGTCTACCTGGAGCAGCACCGGCCGGAGCACCTGACGCAACTGCGCGAGTGGCTGCAGCGCCTGCATGGCGACCCACGGCTGTGCGCGGTTGGCGAGTTCGGCCTGGACTACTACCTCGAAGCGTTGGACAAGCAACGCCAACAGGCGCTGTTCGAAGCCCAGCTGCAGATGGCCTGCGACTTCGCACTGCCTGCCCTGCTGCATGTGCGCCGCAGCCATGCCCAGGTGATCGCCACGCTCAAGCGCTACAAGCCGGCGCGTGCAGGGGTGATCCATGCCTTTGCCGGCAGTTACGAAGAGGCGCGCGAGTACATCAAGCTGGGCTTCCGGCTTGGCCTGGGCGGCGCAGCGACCTGGCCGCAGGCGTTGCGTCTGCACAGGACCCTGCCGCGCCTGCCGCTGGACAGCATCGTGCTGGAGACCGATTCGCCCGACATGGCCCCGGCGATGTTTGCCGGCCAGCGCAACAGCCCGGAGCATCTGCCCGAGATTGCCGAAGCGCTGGCCGAGCTTATGGGCATCGAGGCTGAGACACTGGCTGAGGTCAGCAGCAGGAATGCCTGTGAGCTTTTTGGCTGGCAGCACTCGCCTCTTCGCGGGTAAACCCGCTCCCACAGGTATTTCACTGAGCCTGGGTGTTGCGGGTCCCTGTGGGAGCGGGTTTACCCCCGAAGGGGCCAGAGCAGGCAACACATGAGTCGGCCCTAGACCCTGAATGCCCCGATCAAACGCTTCAATTCCACTACCTGCGACGAAAGCACCCGGCTGGCATCCTCGGCCTGGCAAGCGCCTTGGGTCGTATCCTGCGACGCCCGGTTGATCGCGACGATGTTGCGGTCGATGTCATGGGCGACCGCCGTCTGCTGCTCCACCGCCGCGGCGATCTGTTGGTTCTGCTCGACAATGCCTCCCACTGCCCCAAGGATGTTGCCCAACGCCTGCTGGACCTGGCGTGCTTCATCCACAGTACCCGCAGCCATCTCATGGCTGCTGTGCATCGCCCGCACCGCCTGCTCCACGCCATCGCGCAGACGCTGAATCATCTGCGCGATCTGCGCGGTGGAGTCCTGGGTACGCCGGGCCAAGGTACGTACTTCATCGGCCACCACGGCAAATCCCCGGCCCTGCTCACCGGCCCGCGCCGCTTCGATGGCGGCGTTCAACGCCAGCAGGTTGGTCTGCTCGGCAATGCTGCGAATCACCTCCAGCACCTGGCCAATGGCCTGGCTGTCATCGGCCAGCCGATTGATTGCCAGCACGGTCTGGTCGATTTCCTCGGCGAGGCGACCGATGCTCTGTTGCTGGCTGGCCACCAAGGTTCGGCCGCTGACGCTTTCCAGATTGACCTGCTGGGCGCCGTTGGCCGCCAGCGCGGCACTGCGCGCCACCTCTTGCGCGGTGGCGCTCATCTGGTTCATCGCCGTGGCCACCTGTTCGATCTGTTCACGCTGGCCACTGACCGCCTGATTGCTCCGCGCCGACACCGCCAGCACCTGCCCGGCCTGCTCTTCGACGGCCACCACGGTGCGCCCGACCTGGTCGATCAGGCTGCGGATACGCCGCACGGTTTCGCTGAAACCCTGGCCCAGTTCACCCAGTTCATCACGGCTGTGCGCCTGGAAGCTGACCGTCATGTCGCCCGCCGCCACTTTGTCCATGGCCCCCCCCAGGCGGCGCAGGGTTGCCCGGGTCGAGACATAAAAACCGCCGTACAAATACAGGATCAACACGAAAACACCGGCCAGGACCGCGCCCAGGGCAAGCATGCGCAAGCGTTGCTCGGCCAAGCGTTGCTGAAGCTGCGCCTGCAGATGCCCGAGTACGGCATCATTCAGGCGATACGTCTGTGTCATCAGCTCGCTGACCTGCTGATAGAACCCCGGCCATGGGGCATCGAGGGTCTGCGCCACGACCACTTGCTCTTCGAACAACGCCGCGGCCTGTCTGAGTGTCGCCTGGCTGGCTTGCGCTGCGACCTTTAAAGCCGCTGTAGCGCCGGGGTCCGTGGCCAGGGCGTCGTTCAGGCGCAGGGCATAATCTGCCGCAAGACGCTCCAGGCGTTGCAGCACATCTTCGAAACGGGCGCTGCCCGAGGAATCGATGAACCCCCTTCCCAGCGCAATGGCGCCGAGGGCCCTGCCCTCTCCGAGCGTCTGGGTAACCTGCGCCGTGGCGCCCCCGAGCAGTTCGCTCAACTGGCGTACCGAAGCCTGGCGGTCCTGGCTCAAGCCAGCCTGGCTGGCCACCTGCTTGCCCAGCAGCTGGCCCTGGGCCTGCAGCTTGTCGAACAGGGCCGCCTTGCTCTGCAACGAAGACTCTGACCGGGCGGCGACAAATGCCGCAGTCAACTCTTCGAGCTTGTCTGGCGGCACCGCCTCATCGCCTTGCAGCCTGTGCAGCTGTGCCTGGAGCTGGTCCTGCAGCGCTGCGATTTGCGTTTCTACATCCCCGGCCTGGCCCGACTGGCCGAGCACGGCATTGATCTGCAACAGGTTGCCCAGCGCTTCCAGGTCGGCGCGCAGGGACAGGCTGTCCGCCAGCGGGGCAATGCCCTGCAACTCGACGCGGGTGGCATGGAACTGATGGTAGGCATCGCGCACCAGATAAAAGCTGGTGGCCAGCATGGGCAGGAAGAACAGGACGCTGATGAGGCTGAACTTCTGGCCGAAGCTCAGCCGATTCATCAATGCGATGGCCGGGTAGAGCAGACGCTTCACGGGCACCTCCATGGATTCTTGTTGTTCTGCAGAGATAGCACTCGGCCACCTGTATAACGCAGATCGAATCGGAGGTTTGTAACTTAAGGTTAATCAACAGCTAGCAGCGCCCTCTTAGCAGGAGCGGCCTTGTGTCGCGAAAGGGCCGCAACGCGGCCCCTGCAATTTGTGCGTTGACGCTGAAAACCTGGGGCTGCTTTGCAGCCCTTTCGCGACACAAGGCCGCTCCTACACCAGCACTGTCCACAGGGCAAACCCTGCATACCACAAAACCGCGCAGCGCAGCAGCAAGTCCCACAGGCTGTCCAGCCGCCCCAGGCCGCGTTGTGGGTCTTGTTCCCTGGGGTTGTCATCGGCAACGTCATCGGCGATGCGCCCGACCCTGGCCACCAGGTGCCCGGCGCTGATGTGCCAGTTGAGCAACTCGTGCAGCATCACCCGCATCACCGCAACGAAGTTGCCGACCAGCGCGAAGCTCAGGGTCAGCACGCGTACCGGCAGCCAGTCCATGATGTGCCGCAACTGTTCGGCGCGGGTCTTCAGCGCAGGCTGGCGGCTATGCTCGCCCGTCAACGCCAGCAGGCGGTAGGCCAGGGCCGCGCCTGGGCCAAGCACGAAGTACCAGAAGATCACCGCGAAAAAGCTCTGGTAGGCCTGCCACAACAGGTAACCCTGCACACGGACCAGCAAGCTGTGCGGCTCGTCGGCCGCCAGGCCCAGGTCACGTTCGGCCACATGCAGCGCGGCCTGGTCGTCGCCACGCCGCCAGGCATCGCGAAACGGCCCCAGGGAACCCTTGGCATCGCCACGCCCCAGGCTATAGATCAGCACCAGCAGGTGCACCGGCAGGGCCAGCAAGCCATAGGCCACAGGGTCCAGCACGTGCAGCAACAGCACCAGCAGCGCCACCGGCGCCAGCACCAGGATCGCCAGCGTCCACCCGGGATGCACCTTGCCGCTGCGCTCCAGGCGCACCAGCTCGCCCAGGAAGAACCCGTCCCGTTGCACCTGATGGCGCAGGGCAGAAAACTTCTCTATCCACAGCGTCAGTAACAGCACCAGAAAGCTCATGCGTCGTCCTCGTTGTCCTTCACCGCCTTGCGGTAACGCGCCCAGTCGAACGCCGGGCCGGGGTCGGTCTTGCGCACCGGAGCGATATCGCAGTGGCCCTGGATACGGTCAAGGTCGATCACCGGCCAGGCGGCCTGGATCTGCCGGGTCAGATGCTTCAGCACCGCATATTGGGCATCTGTATAGGGCAGGTCGTCGGTACCTTCCAGCTCGATACCGATGGAAAAGTCGTTGCAGCCCTCACGCCCGTCGAAACTGGATACACCGGCATGCCAGGCGCGGTCGAGCAGCGACACGAACTGAGTCACCGCACCGTCGCGTTCGACGAACAGGTGCGCCGACACCGTCAGGTGGCTGATGCTGGCAAAGTACGGGTGTTCATCAGGATCCAGGCGGTTCTGGAAGAATTGCTGCACCTTGCCGCTACCGAAGCAGGCTGGCGGCAGGCTGATGTTGTGGATCACCAGCAGGGAAATCGCTTCACCCTCCGGGCGGGCATTGAAGTTCGGTGAAGGGCAGTGAGTGATTCCGATTCCGTGGAACCAGCCAGTGGCACGGTCCAATTGCATGGGGCAGATCCTGAAAAGCGCCGGTACAGAGCCGCAGTATGCCCTGCGCATGGGCCGCAGTGCATGTGAATGATTGTAATGCCGTCGGCTCAATTCACCTGTTGCTGACGCAGGCCTTCGAGTACGGTTTCCAGGGCCCGCTCGAACAGCAGGCCATCATCCAGCAACCGCGCCTCGCCTCGGCGCAGGGCTTGCGCCAGGCCGACCGTGTTCCATTCGCGCACCTTCATCCCGGTGCGGTTGGCGAAGACCAGCCGGTCGCTGCTGTCGATGCGCGCCACCAGCTTGCAGCGCAGCGGCTCGTCGTCATCGAGCATTTCCACCCAGGTACCGATCCGCAGGCGCTGCACCAGGCGCAGCTCTGGCGCTTGCTCATCGCGTTGAAGCAGCGGTGCGCAGACGGACTCCTCGGCGATGGCCAGCACGATGTCCTCGGCCACCAGCACTTCAGCCAGTTCACCACTGCCGGCTGGCTGGTCGGCCCCCGCGCAGGCACGCAAGTGCAGTTGCTCCAGTTGCAGGAAGAACTCGCGGGTGGCAGCCGAGTCCAGCGCCACGCTGGCCAGGCCGTCACGCAGGGCCTTGAGCAGGCCAGGCACTTGCTGCAACAACACCTGCGGCTGCTGATGCGGGGCGATGCTGGCAAGCAAGGTATCCATTGTCTCCAGCCCCTGCTGCCAGGCTGGGGACGCTTGGCCCTGCTTGAGCCAGGCCATCAACAGTACCTGGCTCCAGGCGTGCACCAGCATGTGCACCACCCCCTGCGGCAGGGTGCGCCCGCGCAGACGCTGGTTGAGCGCTTGCTGCACTTGATGACGTGCCTGCAAGGCACGGGCGCGTCCTTCTTCAGCATCGCGTGTGCGCTGCTCGAGCAGCTCGTTGCGCCGGCGCTCGTCCTGGCTGAAGGCGAGGAAATCATCGAGCAGCTCGGCGAACAGCATGGTGTCTTCGGTGAAATCGTTGAGCAAGCGCTGGACGATGCGCTCCACGCGCAGATGCAAGCTGTCGCGCATGCCTTCGCTGCCGGTTTCCCAGCCGATCGCAGCAGCGGCGATTTCGTTGAGCAGGCGCCGCGCCGGGTGGCTGGCACGGCTGAACAGGCTTTTGTCCAGCAGCGCTACCTTGAGCAGCGGAATATGCAAGCGAACGATCAGTGCGCGCAGGCTCTGCGGCAGGTTGTCGTCGGCAGCGATGCAGGCGAACAGCAGGCCGACCAGGTTGATCGTGTCCTCGTCGGCGCAGGCGATGCGCCGGCGGGTGCCACTGCGCACGCTGACCCGCAGCAGCAGCTGTTCAAGCTGCTGGTCCAGGTCGAAGTCGTCATCGTCGGTCGTTGCCGGCACGTAGTGCTGCAGGTGCGAAAGCAGGCGCAGCAGGTCGGCAGTACTGATCGGCTGGGCGGCGGTGGCGGCTTGCAGGCGAGGAGCAACACGGCCTCTGCAGGGGGCCAGCAGCCCTTCCAGCGACCGCATGAAAGCCTGCCCGGCACTGTCAGCGCCCATCGCATCGGCCTCGAGGTTGGCCGACACGCGTCGTGTACCCAGGCGGCGGTCCTCGGCCCGCCGCCGCGGAGCCGCCTGCAGCTCGGGCATCACGCCCGCAGCGGCCAGCAACTGGTTGGCTTCTGCATAAAGCACGTCGACGTCACGCAGCACATAACGCTCGAACAGCTTCAGGAGAATCAGCTTGACCCGCAGGCCGACGCCCAAGTTGCGCCCGGCATCGAGGAAGTAACCACACAGTGCAGCAGGCCCGAACGGGTTCTGCTGTTCGTCGAAGCTGCGCAAGAGCAGGCATTGCAAACGCTGGCCCAATTGCTCGAGGGCGACGCCGTCGCGCGACAGCACGCGGGCAACCATGCCATCGACAGCAGCGGTACGCTCCTTTTGCGCTTTGGTTTTCGCCGCCATCTGGCCCAGCGGGTCGAACTGGCCGATCCGGGCGAAGGTGTCGTAGAAGATGTCGAGAAAGCCGCGTTCGATGTGCTTGCGCTTCAGGCGCAGGTCGCGCATGGCCTCGAAGTAGAGGTTCTGGTCGAACCGGTCCACCGCCCGATCGGCCATTTCGAACAGCGTATCGTCGGCATTGTCGAACATCGCCTGCAAGCCCTGACGCATTTGCAGCGCGGCCTTGTCACGCACCTGCAGGAGCAACACCGGGAGGCAAGGCAAAGGCGTGCGAGCGCCCCGATCGATGGCGGCCGAGAGGGGCACCACCTTGCCTTCTTTTTGCATCCCGGACTCCTTGCTGGGTGACGTAATCGATACGGCGAGAAATCGTCAAAGCTATGACGCCAAATGTTGGGCGCCATTATCGATAAAAATGCCGAAAGCTGCCAGCACTCTTCACTGGCCGATTAATGACCGCGGTTTCAGGCAAATGCTCACGCGGCCTGACCAAAGGTCGCCTGCACGGCAGTTGTACACGGCGCCGCCCCCCTGCCCTATAATCGCCGGCACCTAGCTTGTGGAGCCGACCATGCCGAACCTACGCCTTGCCGACCTGACCGCCGAGATCGAAGCCAATGTGCGCCGCGCACTGCTGGAAGACATCGGCAGTGGCGACATTACCGCGCAGCTGATCCCGGCCGAGCGCCTGGCCAAGGCCACCATCATCACCCGCGAAGACTGCGTGATCGCCGGCACCGCCTGGGTCGATGCCGTGTTCCGTCAGCTCGACCCGCGCGTGGCGGTGCACTGGCAGGTTGCCGATGGCGAGCGCGCCACCGCCAATCAGCCGCTGTTCCACCTCGAGGGCCCCGCACGTTCGCTGCTCAGCGGCGAGCGCAGCGCGCTGAACTTCCTGCAGCTGCTGTCGGGTGTGGCCACTCGCGCGCGCTTGCTCGCCGACCTGGTCGAAGGCACCCAGGTGCAGTTGCTCGACACCCGCAAGACCGTGCCGGGCCTGCGCCTGGCTCAGAAGTACGCGGTCACCTGCGGCGGTTGCCACAACCATCGCATCGGCCTGTATGACGCCTTCCTGATCAAGGAAAACCACATTGCCGCCAGCGGTGGCGTGGCCGAAGCCGTGGCCGCAGCGCACCGCATCGCCCCCGGCAAGCCGGTGGAAATCGAAGTGGAAAGCCTTGACGAACTGCGCCAGGCGTTGAATGCGGGCGCGGACATCATCATGCTCGACGAGCTGACTCTGGACGAGATGCGCGAGGCTGTGCGTATCACCGCGGGCAAGGCCAAGCTGGAAGCCAGTGGCGGGGTCAACGAAACCACCCTGCGGGTGATCGCCGAGACCGGCGTCGACTACATCTCGATTGGCGCCATGACCAAGGATGTGAAGGCCGTGGACTTGTCGATGCGACTGAGCCTGTGAGCGAATCGCAGGCATGAAAAAACCGGCCAATTGGCCGGTTTTTTGTGGGGGCGCTTTGCGCCCCTGGCGATATCAGCTTAGAACGAGGCGTTGGCCAGGCCGTCCAGGTAACGCTCGACGTCCAGTGCCGCCATGCAGCCAGCGCCAGCCGAGGTGATGGCCTGACGGTAAACGTGGTCGGCCACGTCGCCCGCAGCGAATACACCTTCGACGTTGGTGGCGGTGGCGTTGCCTTCACGGCCGCCGTTGACCACCAGGTAGCCGTCCTTGAGGGTCAGCTGGCCTTCGAACAGCGAGGTGTTCGGGGTGTGGCCAATGGCGATGAACACGCCGTCGACCTTGATTTCGTCGCTGCTGCCGTCGTTGTTCTTCAGGCGCGCACCGGTCACACCCATGTTGTCACCCAGCACTTCGTCCAGGGTGGCGTTGAGCTTGAGCTCGATCTTGCCTTCGGCGACACGGGCGTTGAGCTTGTCGACCAGGATCTTCTCGGCGCGGAAGGTTTCACGGCGGTGCACCAAGGTCACCTTGCTGGCGATGTTGGCCAGGTACAGGGCTTCTTCCACCGCAGTGTTGCCGCCGCCGACCACGGCGACCGGCTTGTTGCGGTAGAAGAAACCGTCGCAGGTGGCGCAGGCCGAAACGCCCTTGCCCATGAACGCTTCTTCCGACGGCAGGCCCAGGTAACGGGCGCTGGCGCCAGTGGCGATGATCAGCGCATCGCAGGTGTACTGGCCGCTGTCACCCACCAGGGTGAACGGCTTTTTGGCCAGGTCGACGGCATTGATGTGGTCGAAGACGATCTCGGTCTCGAAACGCTCGGCATGTTCCTGCATGCGCTGCATCAGGGCCGGGCCGGTCAGGCCATGGGGGTCACCCGGCCAGTTGTCGACTTCGGTGGTGGTGGTCAGCTGGCCACCCGCCTGCATGCCGGTGATCAGCAGTGGCTTGAGGTTGGCGCGGGCGGCGTAGACCGCAGCGCTGTAACCGGCAGGGCCGGAACCGAGGATGATGACGCGCGAATGACGTACTTCAGACATGTCGAACTCCTGTCGAGCGGACCATAAGGGCCGCCAGCTGGAAATTAAAAAGGACCCACGCAGCACTTGGGGAAGGCTACAACGCGCAGGCCCGGAAAGCGGAAAGTTGAGCGCACTGTAGCGAGGTGGCAGAGAGTAAGGAAATATCCTTCGACAATCCACCTCATAGGCATCCTCTATCTGGCAAATTCAGCTCGGCCAACGGCACTGCCCCATTTGTTACAGCCGGTTTCTTCATGTGCGCCTTCCTTTCGTCGGCGCGGCAAACTCGGTAAGGTCAGCGCGTTTTCCCTTCTCTGCGGAGTGTCCCGATGCAAGCCCATGTCCTCTCCGGCCCCCAGTACCTGCGCGAAGGCCTGAAACTGGTGCTGAGCCCCAACCTGCGGATGTTCGTGCTGCTGCCGCTGGCGATCAACCTGCTGCTGTTTGGCGGCCTGATCTACTTCGCCGGCCACGAGTTCAGCCTGTGGCTCGACGCCCTGATGCCGACCCTGCCAAGCTGGCTGAGCTTCCTTTCCTACATTCTATGGCCACTGTTCGTCGCCTTGCTGGTGCTGATGGTGTTCTTCACCTTCACCCTGGTGGCCAACGTGATCGCTGCGCCGTTCAATGGCTTTCTCGCGGAAAAGGTCGAAGTGGTGGTGCGCGGCCAGGACCCGTTTCCGGCGTTCAGCTGGGGTGAGCTGGTGGCCATGGTGCCACGCACCTTCGGCCGCGAGATGCGCAAGCTCGGCTATTTCCTGCCACGGGCCATTGGTCTGTTCATCCTGTCGCTGATCCCGGTGGTCAACGTGATCGCCGCACCGCTGTGGCTGGTGTTCGGCGTGTGGATGATGGCCATCCAGTACATCGACTACCCGGCGGACAACAACAAGATGAGCTGGCAGGACATGCTCGCCTGGCTGCGGCAGAAACGCTGGCAGTCGATGGGGTTTGGCGGGATTACCTACCTGGCGTTGCTCATTCCGGGGGTGAACGTGCTGATGATGCCGGCGGCAGTGGCGGGGGCTACGTTGTTCTGGGTGCGCGAGCGCAACTAATCGAGCGAGGGGCTGCCGACAGCCCCTTACACAGCGTTCTATTCAAATCAGAAGTTCGAAAACTGGGCATCACGACTTCCACATGCCCAGGGCCCATGAAATGCAGCCGTGTAAACAGGCCAGGCGGTATATAAATATGAAGATACATTCAAGCGCATGCTGAAAATGGATCCGAACGTCTGATCTAAAAACTTTCGACATAAGGCTCTGCTTGTTACTTCAATCAGCAGCCACTTTATTTAGGCGTTGATCCTGTCGGCGGTAGTGCGTAGCAGATATGTAACACCTGCATCAGCTCTGTTCGAACTCCAATGTGCCCAAGGCCGCACCGTCGTGGCCTTCAAACCACTGGAGATCAAAGATGGAATTCACAGACGTCAAATCGAAAGACTTCATTGAACTTGCAGCAATCCCAGAACAAGATCAGGTCAAAAAAATCGCCGAGCAGCGAGTAAAGTGGCGGCTGCGTGAGGCTCTGCAAGCCAATGGCATTCATGAGCCAATCGAGAACTTGCACTGCGTCACCGTGCAAACCTACTGCGACACGCCCCACTACGACCTATCACTGGTGGACCGTCTGGTCGATGCAGTAGTGGATAATAAAGCCCCCATTATCGGCCCTGGCGAATGTATCTACACCAATCGTCTTGGGGCTTGGAAGGATGTTCGTGAGGACTTCGATCGGGCAGCTGTCCAAAACGCAGTCTCGAACGTCTACCAGCACATCAAGCAAACCGAACAGGCCGATTGACCTTCACCCTGAGCAAAGGGCCAGCCTGGGCCCTTTGCCCTCTTGAGCCGTTATCAGTGGCTCAGCTGGCTGGAAAACTGCCCCACCGCATCCACCACCTTCTTCGCCCCCTCCTGGATCTCGACGATCACCCCACCGGTATCCGCGGCCAACGCCAGCCCCTGTTCGGCCTGGCGCTTGCTGGTGTCGATGATGTCTACCGCCGCCTGGGCGAGCTGTTCGTTCTGCTGCACCACCTTGGCGATCTCTTCGGTGGCGCTGCTGGTGCGCGACGCCAGCTGACGCACTTCGTCGGCGACCACAGCGAAGCCACGGCCCTGCTCGCCGGCACGGGCGGCTTCGATGGCGGCGTTGAGCGCCAGCAGGTTGGTCTGCCCGGCGATGTCGCTGATGGTCTTGATGATGGCGCCAATCACCTTGGACTGCCGGTCCAGAGCCTGGATGCCGTCGGCTGCATCCTGCATGGAGCCTTCCAGCCCACGCATCACGTCGACGGTCTGAGTCACCACATCGGTGGCTTTGCGGGCGCTGTTGTCGGTTTCCAGGGAGGTGTTGTAGGCAATGTCGGCAGCCTGGGCTACGGCCAGCTCCTGATTGACCTGTTCGGTGATCACGGTGGCGAACTTGACCACCTTGTACAGCACGTCATGGGCATCGAAGATCGGGTTGTAGGAAGCCTCCAGCCAGATGGTGCGCCCATGGGCGTCGATCCGCTTGAAGCGATCGGCCACGTACTCGCCCCGGCGTAGCCTGTCCCAGAACGCCTGGTAAGCTGTCGAATTGACTTCAGCCGGCTCACAGAACATGCGGTGATGCTTGCCACGCACCTGCTCGAGGCTGTAGCCCACCGTCTGCAGGAAGCGGTCGTTGGCGGTCAACACCTCGCCGTCGAGGTTGAACTCGATCACCGCGGTGGAGCGCATCAGCGCCTTGATCAGGCTCTCGTGCTCACGCGAGGTCTCGATGGTGCGGGTCAGGTCGCTGGAGTGCATGGAAAAATGCCTGATCCGCCCGTCGACAGTCTTTACCGGCTGCAGGATGGAGCGCAGCCAGGCTTCTTCACCATTGCCGCGCAGCAGGCGGAACGCGCCATTGAGGTGCTCGCCACGGGTAATGGCGTTTTTCATGCGCTGGTAGAAGTCGAGCTTCTTCACGTGGGTCGGCACGATCTCTTCAATGTTGCGCCCAATCAATTGCTCGGCACGGTAGAGCATCTCGCTCTCGAAATTGCCGTTGACCTGCTCGATGCGCCCCTGGGGGTCGAGCTGCAGCACCAGCATCTCGCTGTCGAGGCTGCTTTTGACCTGCTCGACGGCCATCAGCTCTTCGCGCAGTTGCTGGATTTCTTTCTTGAGCTTGCTGTTGAACATCACCGCACTCCCGGAGCGCATCAGACCGATTCGGATGCATCTTCATCGGCTGCGCCGCGAGCGGCTTGAGCGCGCTGCAAAGAAATATTCACACACGACAAACAGCCGAAAATCGGCCGTCATCTGCGCGTCACAAGGCTGTCATGTGAGCGCAATGCAGCAGGCGGACACTTTTTCTCATGAATACACCTGCCCTACGCATTTGCCTTGTCAGCGAAACCTTCCCACCCGAAATCAACGGCGTGGCCAATACCCTTGGCCGCCTCAGCGAAGGTTTGCGACAGCGTGGCCACCAGGTGGAGATCGTGCGCCCACGGCAAGCCAACGAGGTACAGGCGGATGATGACCAGGGGCTATTGCTCTGCCGAGGCTGGGCATTGCCCGGATACCCCGGCCTGCAGTGGGGCGAAGTGTCGATGCACAAGCTGCTGCGCCGCTGGCGCCGGCAACGTCCGGACGTGCTGTACATCGCTACCGAAGGGCCATTGGGCCTCAGCGCCCTGCGCGCCGCGCGGCGCCTGGGCGTTGCCGTGGTCAGCGGCTTTCACACCAATTTCCCGCAGTATTCCGGGCAATACGGCCTAGGCCTGCTGGCGCGCCTGCTGACCCACTACCTGCGCTGGTTCCATCGGCGCACCGCCGCCACCCTGGTGCCCAGCGTGAGCCAGCGCCTGGAGCTGGAACGCCGTGGGTTCGAGCGCCTGGCCCTGATGGCCCGGGGCGTGGATGCCGGCCTGTTCAACCCGGCCAAGCGCAGCCAGGCGCTACGGGACAACTGGGGGCTCGACGCGGACGACATCGCTGTGCTGCACGTCGGGCGCCTGGCAGCGGAAAAGAACCTGACACTGTTGCAGCCCTGCCTGCAAGCCTTGCAGAACACTCACCCACAGCGGCGCCTGCGCCTGGTGGTGGTGGGTGATGGCCCGCAGCGGGCGGCCCTCGAGCAGCAGATGCCCGATGCGGTGTTCTGCGGCGCCCAGCGCGGCGAAGCGTTGGCCGAACATTACGCCAGCGGCGACCTGTTCCTGTTCCCGAGCCTGACCGAAACCTTTGGCAATGTGGTGCTCGAAGCCATGGCCTCGGGCCTGGCCGTGGTCGCCTACGATGAGGCCGCCGCAGCCCAGCACATCCGCCATGGCCACAGCGGCGCGCTGGCCATGCCTGGCGACCAGTGCGCATTCATCGACGCCGCCTGCTGGCTGCTGGAAGAAAACGAAACCCTGCGCCGAGTGCGCCTGAACGCACGTCAGCACGCCAGCCGCCAAGGCTGGCCGGCGATCGTCGAGCAGTTCGAGTCGCACCTGTTCAATGCCTGTCACACGGCACCTGCCAGCAGCCAGCCGGCAGGCGTCGCGCTGGCGATCAAGCCAAGGTCGTCAACGCCTCGCGGCTGAACGGCAGCACATCCGCTTCACGCCCTTCGCGTACCTTCTGCGCCCATTCGGCATCCACCAGCAGGGCACGGCCAACCGCCACAAGGTCGAACTCTTCATCGCCCAGACGGCGCAGCAAGCCTTCCAGGCTGGCCGGTTTGGCCACCTTGTCGGTAGCGACCATGAACTGCAGGAACTCACCATCGAGCCCCACGCTGCCGACGGTGATGGTCGGTTTGCCCGTGAGCGTGCGGGTCCAGCCGGCCAGGTTCAGCTCGGAGCCTTCGAACTCTGGCTCCCAGAAGCGTCGGGTCGAGCAGTGGAAAATATCCACACCGGCCGCCGACAGCGGTTCAAGGAACGCCGCCAGTGCTTGCGGGGTTTCCACCAAGCGTGCGCTGTAGTCCTGCTGCTTCCACTGCGAGAAACGGAAGATGATCGGGAAGTCCGGCCCCACGGCAGCGCGCACGGCCTGGATCAGCTCGATGGCGAAGCGCGAACGGGCGGCCAGGTCACCGCCATATTCGTCGCTGCGACGGTTGCTGGCGTCCCAGAAGAACTGGTCGATGAGGTAGCCGTGGGCGCCATGGATCTCCACGCCATCCATGCCGATGGCCTTGGCATCGCGGGCCGCCTGGGCGAACGCGGCGATTACCTCGCGAATATCGTCACGGGTCATGCCATGCACCAGCACCTGGCCGTCCTTGACCTTCTCGCTCGGCCCGTACCCTGGCACGTTGGCGTCCGGCTCGGTGCCCAGGCGGCGTACCATGCCCACATGCCACAGCTGCGGCACGATACGGCCCCCTTCGGCATGAACGGCGTCGACCACCTGCTTCCAGCCTGCCAGGGCATCCTCACCGTGGAAGCGCGGCACATTGGGGTAACCGTTGGCTGCCCTGTGCCCGACCGTGGTGCCCTCGGTGATGATCAGCCCCACGCCTGCTGCGGCACGACGCCGGTAGTACTCGACCACGCCAGCGTGCGGCACGCCGCCGGGGCAGAAGGTACGGGTCATGGGCGCCATGACGACACGGCTCGGCAACTCGAGCGCGCCGAGGGTGAAGGGTTGGAACAAGGGGTTGCTGGACATGGGGCGCTTCCGTCTGCGGGAGGAGATGCGCCTGAGGTTAGGGGCAGCGCGGAGCTTGGCCCAGCATTATTGATCTGGGTGATTCTGGGCTATCGCCGGGGGTGCTTTACCCCCGGCAGACAGGTCACTTCAGTGCATTCTCGATGGCCTGCACCACCGTTGGATCATCCGGTGCGGTACGCGGCGCAAAACGCGCCAGCACCCGCCCATCCTTGCCCACCAGGAATTTCTCGAAGTTCCAGGTGATGTCACCCGGGAATTCCGCCCCCTCGCCCGCCAGCAAACGGTACAGCTGATGGCGGTCATGGCCGTTGACCTCAAGCTTGGCACCCAGCGGGAAACTCACGCCGTAGTTCAGCCTGCAGAACTCCTGGATTTCCTTTTCGCTGCCCGGCTCCTGGCCGGCGAACTGGTTGCAAGGAAGGCCCAGGACATTGAAGCCCCTGCCCTTGAACTGCTGCTGCAGCTTTTCCAGCGAGGCGTATTGCGGCGTCAGGCCACACTTGGAAGCGACATTGACCACCAGCACTACCTGGCCCTTGAACGGCGCCAGGGGCAGGTCCTCGCCGTTCAGCGCCTTCAACGTCAGGTCGTGAAATGCACTCATGATGATCCCCTTCAGGTTGCCGGTTGCCGCAGGAGGCGAACAGCGCCCACTAAAAAGGCGCTCTTGCAAGCCGCGCACCTCCCGTTGGGGAGGCATGCCGGCTTGTCCGAGCGCCTGGCGACTTTCTGAGCTTAGCGCAGAAAATCAGTGGTGATGGCCACCTTCACCGTGGATGTGACGGTGAGCGATTTCTTCTTCGCTGGCGTCACGCACGTCGACAACCTTGACCTTGAAGTTCAGGCGCTGGCCAGCCAGTGGGTGGTTGCCGTCGACAGTGATGTCGTCGCCGTCGATGTCGCGGATGGTGACGATCTGCATCTGGCCGTCCGGCGCCGAAGCGTGGAACTGCATGCCGACCTCCAGTTGGTCGACACCTTCGAACAGGCTGCGGTTCAGGGTGCTCACCAGCTCGGCCAGGTATTCGCCGTAGGCGTCTTCCGGCTCGATGGCAACGTCCAGCTCGTCACCGGCTTGCTTGCCTTCCAGGGCTTTTTCCAGGCCTGGAATGATGTTGGCGGCACCGTGCAGGTAAACCAGCGGCGCACCGCCGGCGGAGCTGTCGATGGTCTCCCCGGCGTCGTTGGTCAGGGTATAGTCGATGGAGACAGCCTTGTTGGCGGCGATCAGCATGGGGCAAGACCTTTTGCAAAAGTATGTAGAGCGGACAAGTGTAACCAAGGCATCGCCCGATTGCGACCGCAGCGCAGACGAGGGGCGACCCATCAGTCGGATCACCGGCTTCCACCAGGACGAGGAAGGCCACTGGGTGGTCGAGCTGTCTTGCGGCCATACCCAGCACCTGCGCCACCAGCCACCGTGGCAGGCACGCCCGTGGGTGCTCGACGCCGCGCAGCGTGCCGAGCGCATCGGCCAGCCATTCGCTTGCGGCTGGTGCGCACAGGGGGTCGATAGCGCTACCCTTGGCCGTTGATTCCTTGCACCGCTTATTTCGAGAAGCACGCATGCAGACATTTTTCATTGCGCCGACCGACTTTGGTGTCGGCCTGACCTCCATCAGCCTGGGCCTGGTCCGCACCCTGGAGCGCGCCGGCCTCAAGGTCGGCTTCTTCAAGCCGATCGCCCAGCCTCACCCCGGCGACACGGGCCCCGAGCGCTCCACCGAACTGGTCGCCCGTACCCACGGCATCAAGCCTCCGGTACCACTGAGCCTGGCCCATGTCGAGCGCATGCTCGGCGAGGGCCAGCTGGACGAGTTGCTCGAAGAAATCATCCGCCTGTACCAGCAGGCCTGCATTGGCAACGACGTGGTGGTGGTCGAGGGCATGGTGCCGACGCGCCATGCCAGCTATGCGGCGCGGGTCAACCTGCACCTGGCCAAGAGCCTCGATGCCGAAGTGATCCTGGTCTCGGCACCGGAAAACGAAGTGCTCAGCGAATTGTCCGGGCGGGTCGAACTGCAGGCCCAACTGTTCGGTGGCCCACGCGACCCGAAAGTACTGGGGGTGATCCTCAACAAGGTACGCACCGACGAGAGCATGGCCGACTTCGCCACCCGCCTGCGCGAACACTCGCCGCTGCTGCGTGGCAACGACTTCCGCCTGCTCGGCTGCATTCCCTACCAGCCTGAGCTGAACGCCCCGCGCACCCGCGACGTGGCCGAGCTGCTTGGTGCCCAGGTACTCAATGCCGGCGACTATGAGCAGCGGCGGATGAACAAGATCATCATCTGCGCCCGCACCGTGGCCAATACCGTACCGCTGCTGACACCGGGCACCCTGGTGGTGACCCCGGGCGATCGCGACGACATCATCCTGGCGGTGAGCCTGGCCGCGATCAACGGCGTACCCCTGGCCGGCCTGCTGCTGACCAGTGACAGCAAGCCCGATGCGCGCATCCTCGGCCTGTGCCGTGGCGCCCTGCAGGCCGGCTTGCCGATTCTGTCGGTCAGCACCGGCTCCTACGACACTGCCAACCTGCTCAACTCGCTGAACCGCGAAATCCCGGTGGACGACCGTGACCGCGCCGAATTCATCACCGACTTCGTTGCCAGCCACCTGGACGCCGCCTGGCTGCACCAGCGCTGCGGTACGCCACGGGAAATGCGCCTGTCGCCCGCGGTGTTCCGCTACCAGCTGATCCAGCGGGCGCAACAGGCCAACAAGCGCATCGTCCTGCCGGAGGGTGCCGAGCCGCTGCTGGTGCAGGCTGCGGCGATCTGCCAGGCGCGCGGCATCGCCCGTTGCGTACTGCTGGCCAAGCCAGAGGCAGTCGAAGCCGTGGCCCGTGCCCAGGGCATCACCCTGCCGGCGGACCTGGAGATACTCGACCCCGAGCTGATTCGCGGGCGCTATGTCGAGCCAATGGTCAACCTGCGCAAGAGCAAGAACCTCAATGCGCCCATGGCTGAACAGCAGCTGGAAGACCCGGTGGTGGTCGGCACCATGATGCTGGCCCTGGACGAGGTCGATGGCCTGGTCTCGGGGCTGGTGCACTCCACCGCCAACACCATTCGCCCTGCCCTGCAGCTGATCAAGACCGCACCCGGCGCCAGCCTGGTGTCGTCGGTGTTCTTCATGCTGTTCCCCGAGCAGGTGCTGGTGTACGGCGACTGCGTGATGAACCCGCACCCCAGCGCCAGCGAACTGGCCGAGATCGCCCGGCAGAGCGCCGAATCGGCACAGGCCTTCGGTATCGCACCGCGGGTAGCGATGATCAGCTACTCCAGTGATTCGGCCAGTGACGAGGAAGTGGAGAAAGTGCGCGAAGCCACGCGCCTGGCGCAGGCGGCGGAGCAGGGGCTGCTGATCGACGGGCCGCTGCAGTACGACGCCGCCGCCAATCCGCAAGTCGCTCTGCAGCTGGCCCCTCACAGCCAGGTGGCTGGGCGGGCGACGGTGTTCGTGTTCCCTGACCTGAACACCGGCAATACCACCCACAAGGCGGTGCAGCGCAGCACTGACGGGGTCAGCCTGGGGCCGATGCTGCAGGGGCTGCGCAAGCCGGTGAACGACTTGCCACGCGGGGCGCAGGTGGACGATATCGTGCATACCATCGCCCTGACGGCGATTCAGGCCAGCAGCATCCGCTGAAACGCAAAAGGGCAGACCGTCACCGGCCTGCCCTTGTTGTATTGCGCCGTACCGAACGGCTTATGGGTACTGCTGAACCTGGCCCTGCTGCTGGTCATACTGCTGACCCGGAATAGGCTTCAGGTTGACCTCCACACGGCGGTTCTGTGCACGGCCATTGGCGTCGGCGTTGCTGGCAATCGGCTGGTCCGGCCCCATGCCACGCACCGTTACGCGCGACGCATCCACGCCTTGCGAGGTCAGGTAGGTGCTGACTGCCTGGGCGCGGCGCTGCGACAGGTCCATGTTGTGCTGGCGGCTGCCGGTGCTGTCGGTGAAGCCCACCACTTCGATGGTGTTCTGATTGAACGACTTGAACGAGTTGGCCAGGTTGTTCAGCGGGTTGTAGAAGCTCGGCGAAATGTTGGCCGAATCGGTAGCGAAGGTGATGTTGCCCGGCATGATCAGCTTGATCTGGTCACCCTGGCGTTGAACCTCGACGCCCGTGTTGGCCATCTTCGCGCGCAGCTCGGCTTCCTGCTTGTCCGCGTAGTAGCCGTAACCGGCAGCGGCGGCACCGACTGCGGCGGCGCCGATCAGCGCACCCTTGCCACGGTTGTTGTGGTCGATGGCGGCACCGGCAATGGCGCCGGCCAGCGCGCCCAGGCCGCCATACTTGGCGGTCTTGCTCATCCCCGTGGACTCGCCCTGAGCCTGGCCTTGGCTGTCATAAGGATTCTGCCCGGCGCAACCGGTCATCAGGGCTGCAGCGGTTGCGACGATAATCAGACGACGCATGGTGAACATGGACAAGCTCCTACAAAAATTCGTGTGTGCGGCGGATCGCAGAGGGATCTGTGCCAGGCTTCGATCGCCAGGATACGGAAAAATTCCATGAAAGGCTTTTCATCCGGGCTCAAGCCCGTACGAACGGGTTCTCGCGCATCTCGTCGCCCAGGCGGGTATCCGGCCCGTGGCCTGTGACCACAACGGCATCTTCGTCCAGGCGATACAGCCGATCCTGGATCGAACGCACGATGGCCCGCTGGTCGCCGCCCCACAGGTCGGTTCTGCCGATGCCACGGCGGAACAGAGTGTCACCGGCGATCAGCAGCTTGGCGTCGGCGAACCAGAAACTCATCGAACCTGGGGTGTGGCCAGGCGTGTGCAGGGCTACACCGCAACCGCAGGCGAGTTCTTCGTCATCGCCGAGCCAACGGTCTGGCGACGGCACCGGGGTGTAGGGCACGCCAAACATCTGGCATTGCATTTCCAGGTTGTCCCACAGCGGCTGGTCCTGCTTGTGCAGGTGCAGCGTGGCGCCGGTGAGCTCCTTGAGCTTGCCAGAAGCGAGGAAATGGTCGAAGTGCGCGTGGGTGTGGATGATGCTCACCAAGGTCAGACCATGGGCCTGCAGGCGGGCGAGGATCTTGTCTGCGTCACCACCCGGGTCGACGACGATAGCCTTCTTGCTGACAGGGTCGCCGATCAGGGTGCAGTTGCACTGCAGGGGGCCTACAGGAAAGGTTTCGCGGATCAGCGTGGCGGGGGCAATGTTCATGAGGGGCTCCTGACTACTGTCCGGGATGGTAGCGTGGTCTGAAGTGCCTGTCTTGGAAGCTGAAGGTTGTGCCAGACACATGGCGGCCCTGACGCTACGGCAAATACAACCTGAACAACCCTCCCCCAAGCACCCCACCATTGGCAATATCGATCCGCCCGCGCACGCCGTTACGCTCATGCAACGCCGCAATCCGCGCCGCGAAGTACAGCCCAAGCCCGGTGCTGCCGCTCTGCGAGTCGATACCCTGCACATAATCCTGCTGACGCTCGAGCATTCGCGCCGGGTAGCCCGGGCCGTCGTCGTTGACGCTGATGACCAGTTGCTCGCTTTCCTCGCCAATGCTGATCAACAGTGTATGGCCGGCATAGCGGGTGGCGTTGGTAATCACGTTGGCGATCACCGAAGCCACCAGCTCGCGGTCGAAGAAGCCCAGCGGGTTGTCGGTTTCGACACGCCAGGTGGCGAGGATGTCGTTGTGCTGGAGCACTTCCTGGTGGGCGGCCAGCTGGGCCTCGATGAAATCATCCAGCTCATGGTAATCCGGGCATACCGGCAGCTGGTTCACCCCCAGTTTGTAAAGCCCCAGCAACTGCACGAGCATGCCGTTGAGGTGACGGAACTCATGCTCGATCACGCCCTGCTCGGTACCGCTGCGCCATTCTTCAGGCAACCGCGCCATCCACTGGTCATGGGACTGGATCAGCGCCGACAGTGAGTTTTTCAGGTCATGCACGGTGGAGGCGATCACCGTGGAGAAATCCAGCCCCTGGTTATCCTGGCTCATGCACCGAAGACCTTGATGTGCAGTTTGCGGTAGCGGTCGTAGCGACTGTCACTGGTGGGGATGCCGGCCACCCGGGTCAGGCAATCGCGGCATTCCTGCTGGATCGCCGGCGGTGTCACCTCGCCACCGATGCGCAGCAGGGCCTGCGCAGTGTTGAGCGCAATACTGATGTTCTTCGGCTGCAGCGAAAGCGCTTTGCGGAACATCTGCAAGGCTTCGTTGAGTTGCCCGGCCTGGTAGCTGCGCACGCCCTGGCGGTTGAGGTCGACCGCTTCGGTGACCGCACCCAGCACGGCCGGGTCGTCGGTCAGCTTGGCCACGCTTTGCATGACCTTGGGATCGTCGCCGTAGGTTTCCACGCAGCCTTTGAGGATGCTGCCGCCGGCTGCTTCCTGGCCGAGTGCCTGCAGTTGCCGGGCCACGGTCAAGGCCGCCTCGACCGAGAAGAACTGGTCCATCTTCTCCAGCCGCTGCATGGCTTGTTCGGTGAGCTTGGCCGCTGTCTCAGGGTCGCCCGCCTGCTGCAGGCTGGCGGCCTTCATCAGCCGGGCACGCACTTGCAAGCCCTGGTCTTCGAGGTTGTCCTTGGCCACTTCACTGAGCACCGTGTTGATCTCGACCCGGGCACGCGCATCCAGGCCAAAGCCGGCGTTCTTGCTCATCAACGCCTGGACCAGGCCAAGGTTGCTTTCGGCATCCTTGTAGCGCGAACTCTGGCCCTGATTCACCGCATGACGGAACGCTTTGGAGGCGCTTTCGAAATCTTCGTTATCCAACGCCAACTTGCCCAGCGCAGCCTGCCGTCGCACCGCCAGGGGCGATAGGCGGACCGCTTCTTCGAGCATGCTCTGGGCGCGCTTGGTTTCGCCTTGGGCAACCAGCACTTCGGCCATGCCATCGTACAGCCCGGGCATGATCGGGAATGCCTTGAGCGCCTGTTCGTAGACGCCCTGGGCCTGGGCATTCTGCCCGCGCTTGTGCATCAGGCTGCCGAGTGCCGCATACACCCATGGTTGCGGGCGGCTGGCGAGGATGCTCTTGAGAAACTTCTCCAGCTCATCGAAGCGGTTGAGGTCACGCAGCGCGTCGGCACGATAGCGCAGGCACAACGGGGCAAAACGCGGGTCCTTCTTGCACAGCTCGGCACACGCCGCCAGCACTTCGGCCGGGCGACCACGGTCGAGGGCTTGCAGGATTGGCTTGAGCAGCGTCTTGCGCTGGGTCAGCTTGTCCAGGCGCTGGGCCAGGCCCACGCGGTTGAACGGCTTGGTCAGGTAGGCATCAGGCTCGTGTTCCAGGGCACTGAGCACGATGGCCTGGCTGCTTTCGGCCGTGACCATGATGAACACGCATTCATGGCTGATCAGCTTGTCGAGGATCAGGTCCTCGAGGACCTGCTGGCCGTTCTTCTTGCCGTCACCGAGGTGGAAGTCCTGAAGGATATAGTCGTAGCGCTTCTGCCCGCACATGCGCAGGGCCTGCTCGCCGCTGTCAGCGGTATCCACATCGCGCACGCCCAGTTCGCGCAGCATGGAACGGGTCGACGTGCGAAAGTCAGTGAAGTCGTCGACGATCAGAAAGCTCTTTTGCCCGTACTGCAGCATCAACACGACCTGTATTGGGAAGATGGGTGGATGGCGCGAAGCGATGCATACCGCCGAAACCTGTATCGGCAGCCAGCCAGGAAAGATGAGGGTGGAGAACGCAGCGTACGCACGCCATCACGGGATAATGGCCTAGCGCCATTATTTTACCTTTACGACCAGCTTCAGGCCAGCAAGCCCAACGCCTTGGCCCGGGCCACGGCTTGGGTACGACGCTCCACACCCAGCTTGCTGTTGATATGACTGGCGTGGGTCTTGACGGTATGCAGGGAAATGAACAGCCGCTCACTGATCTGCTGGTTGGAACAACCTTGGGCGATCAGTTCGAGTACCGCCAGCTCGCGACCACTCAAGGCCTCTGCGGCGTTGCTTGTGGGCACCGCAGGTTCGGGCAGGCGCCCCAGCAATTCAGCCTGGGCCTGGCAGGCTGGCTGTGCAAGAAGTTGTTCGCGCAGCCAGCCAGGATGCAATTCGAGCAGCCGCTGGAAGGGCTGTACCACCCCACCCCGAGCGGCGCTCAACGCCCTGGGCAGCAGCCGCGCTGCCTGTGCTTCACGCCCCTCGCTCAACAACAGGTCGATCCATTGGCAAAGGGCATGCAGGGTGAGCATCATCCCGCCACTGGCCTGACCGCGTTCGGCCAGGGCGCACAGCCGCGCCACGGCATCGTCGCTGCGCTGCTGCACCCGCTCGAGCAAAGCCTGCTGCAGTTCGATATGCAGCGGCAGCAAGGGGTGGAACTCGGGCGCTGCCGCAGGGTGCTCGCCGCCATAGGTCTGCCCCAGGCGCAGCAACCACGACTCGGCCAAATCGATACGCCCCTGCGCGAGCCACAGTTCGCACTTCACCAGGGTGATCATCGCCAGGTAGAAAATCGGCGGTACATCCCAGATGTGCATCAAGCGCTCCGCCTCGGCCAGTTCGGCGAAGGCCTCGGCATACTGGCCCTCACGGCCATCCAGCGAGGCGATCACGCAATGGCCGATCAGCACGCTGATGTCACGGCAGGCGCGCGCCTCGCCAAGCCCTGCACGCAAGCGTGCGCGCCCTTGCGTGGGATGCAGGCGCGCTACCAGCAGGTAGCCCTCGTACAAGGTCAGCCTCGCCCGCACTGCGTACAACCGCTGGGCCGACAGCCCCTGCAGGCGCTGCAAACCCTGGCGCACCTCATCGAGCGCGCGCAACACCTCGCCGCGGGCATGCAGCACCCGGGCTCGATCGTAATGCGCCAGCGCCTCGAACAACGGGTTGCCCACGCGCTGCGCCAGCTCCAGCGCTTCGCGGTTCCAGCCGCGCGCACGCCAGAAGTCGCCGTCGGCAATGGCCAGGTTGGACAGCGTCGACAGGCATACCAGGCGTTGCCCGTAGCGCTTGCACGGCAGGCTCTGCAGCGCCTCGCCGCAATAGGCCAAGGTCCGATCGCGGTCACCCCGACCGCGGGCGATGACGCCGCTCAGGGCCAGCCACTGCGCCAGCATGGACTTCTGTGCAGTGGCCGAAGGCGCGGGCAGGAAGCGGCTGAGGTAACTTGCCAGTTCTTGCGCTGCATCGAGCTGGCAGGCCAGGCCAAGCGCCCAGCTGTACAGCACGATCAACCGCGGCGTGCTGATCAGCAGGCTGTCGGGGAGGTCCATCTTCCAGCGCAACAGCATGCCCACATTCTGCTCGGCCAGCAGTTGCTCTTCGGACAGGCTCTGCACCAGGTCAGCCGCAACGTCGAGGTGGCCGGCGCGTAACGCCTGTTCCACCGCCTCATCGAGCAACCCCTGGGCCTGGAACCAGCGGCAGGCACGCAGGTGCAGGCGCGCCTGCGGTTCGCTGGACTGGCGACTGCGCAGCAAGTCAGAGAACAGGTGATGGTACCGATACCAATGACCATGCTCGTCCAGCGGCACCAGGAATACCTGGTGCGCCTGCAGATAACGCAGTATCGCGTCGCTGTCGTGGCGCTCACGCAGCGCATCGCACAGCGCCGCGCAGAAACGCTCCTGGCAGGCCGTGTCGAACAGGAACGCCTGCACGTCCGCCGGCAGCATCTCGATGACTTCTTCCAGCAGGTAGTCACGAATCAACCCTTCGCCACCATGCAGGGCCTGGGGCAAGGCATGCTCGTCACCAGCCTCGCTGGCTGCCAACTGCCAGAAGCGCAGCCCCGCCACCCAGCCATCGCTGCGCTGAATCAGGTTATCCAGCGCCTGACCGCGCAGCCCGGTGGGTTGGCGGCCAATCACTGCCAGTGATTCATCCGGCGTCAGGCGCAGATCCTGCTCGCCAAGTTCGACCAGTTGCCGTGACAGGCGCAGCCGCGCCAGGTGCCAGTCCGGCCGCTGGCGGCTGGTAACCAGCAGTACCAGGCCGGCAGGCAAGTGATTGAGGAAGAACTGCAGGCAGCGATCGAGAACCGGCCCCTGGGCCAGGTGGTAGTCGTCCAGCACCAGCAGCAAAGGGGTATCGGCCTGCAGGTAGAGCGCCAACTCGTCCAGCAAGCTGTCGAGCCACTCTTCGAACGCAAAGGGTTGGTGGCGCTGACGCATCTTCAGCAGGCCCATGGCCTGCCCGCCCAGTGCCGGACAGTACTGCTGCAAGCCTTCGAGCAGGCGCTCGAGGAAACGGCCGGGGTCGGCGTCCCTCTGGCTCAGGCCGAGCCAGAGACTGCGCCAATGGGCGGGCAGTGACTCGCAGAACTCGATGGCCAGGGAGCTTTTGCCAAAGCCGGCGGGGGCATTGACCAGCAACAAGCGCCCGCCAAGGCCGCCCTGCAAGCGCTGGCACAGGCGTGCACGCGGCACGTGGCCGTCGGGCTGCGGCGGCCGGAAGAAGCGCCCGTCCAGCAGGCCCAGGGCCTGGCTGGCGAATCCATGCGTACGGGACAGGTCTGTCATGGCCGGCTCGTTCTGTTGGGAAGACTACGGCGGTACGGATGCTTGCGAGACTAGCGGGTAATGCAACGCATTTGAAGACGATGGGAGCCATTGCCTCGGAAAAGACTGCGACAAAAAGCAACATGGCTGATGGACAGCGGCTGGCGTGGGGCTTTGGCGAGGTATTCATCGGCCTTATCGGCAGGCCAGACAGAAACGCCCCGGCAAGCCGGGGCGTTCTGGGAGGGTCACACGGAGTTGCAGGTTTTCAGCTTAGCGGATACCCGACTGACGCAGGGCGGCTGGCTGGAAATCGGCCTTGCTGGCACTGAAGCCGAAGTCGTAAGCACGCTTCTCTTCGTTCTTCATGCCCAGGGCCAGGTAGCGCCCCGACTGCAGGTCGTAGATGGCTTCAAGGGTGTACCAAGGCACCTGCACGTTGTAGTACGGCTGGGCATGGGCCTCGGACACGCGCCACAGTTGGCCACGGCCGTCGTACTGGTCGATCACAGCCGCTTGCCAGGTGTCTTCGTCGATGTAGAAGTCTCGCTTGGCGTAGATGTGCCGCTGGCCGGGCTTTAGGGTCGCAACCACATGCCAGACCCGGCGCAGCTCGTAGCGGGTCAGGTCCTGATTGATGTGCCCGGCTTTGAGGATGTCGGCGTACTTGAGCTTGGGGTCGTCCAGCTTGAAAGCGTTGGAAGCGATGTACATCTCCTTCTTGCCTTCGAGCTTCCAGTCGTAGCGGTCCGGTGCGCCGTTGTACATGTCCAGGTTGTCTGAGGTGCGCAGGCCATCGGCCGCGGTACCCGGGCCGTCGTACGACACCTGCGGTGCCTGGCGCACCCGGCGCTGGCCGGCGTTGTAGATCCAGGCCTTGCGCGGTTCCTTGACCTGGTCGAGGGTCTCGTGCACCAGCAGCACGGTGCCGGCCAGGCGCGCCGGAGCCGTCACCTCCTGCTTGAAGTAGAACAGGATGTTGCCTGGGTTGTTCGGGTCGTAGTCCTTCATCTTGTCGCGGAAAACGAACTGGTCGGCGAAATACACCAGGCTGTAGGAGCCGTTCTGCTGCGGGGTTGCCTGGGTCACCAGGCGGCTGACGCTGCCGCCGCGGTAGCGGGTGATATGGTTCCAGATCACTTCCAGGCCGCTTTTCGGGATCGGGAAAGGCACGGCGGTCTGGAAGTTGTTCAGGCCGTTACCACCTTCGACCAGGGTGGTCGCGGTGGCGTTCTTCTTGATCGCGGCGAACACATCGTCAGGCACCGTGGCGCCACGGTGGGTCTTGTAGACAGGGATCTTGAAGGTGTCCGGGTAACGCTTGAGCATTGCCAGCTGGCCCGGCGAGAGCTTGTCCTTGTACTGGTCGGCGTTCTGCGCGGTGATGGTCAACAGCGGCTTGTCACTGCCATAGGGGTCGGCAAGGAAGCCCTTGGCATCGACGCTGCCTGCGGTCTTCGACAGTGGCTCCCACGGGCCGATCGAACCGTCGGCGTTACCTGCCTTTTCCGCGCCCATCGGGGTCAGTGTGCTGCCAAGCTTTGCCGCTTCATCGGCGGATACCGCAGCCATTACGCTGGTCGCCAGCAGGGACAGGCCCAGTACACCGGCTTGCAACAGACTTCTGGTCTTGTTCATCTCGTGTCGTCCTGGATCAGTATTCTTAGAAGTTCACGCCGAGGCTGAGGGCGACGAAGTCGCGATCATCCACGGTGCTGTACTTGCCGTCGAAGAAGGAGGTGTACGACAGGCTGGCGGTATAGGTCTGCTGATACTCCGCGTCCAGGCCCAGGCTGATCGCCTTGCGCCCTTCCTCGAAGTTGCCGCCAGGGCCTGGCGAATAACCATCGACGTCATGCGACCAGGCCACGCTCGGGCGCAGGTTCACCCCGGCAAACACGTTGTTGTAGTCCCAGATCGCACGGACGCGGTAACCCCAGGAATCGGCAGTGGTGTAGCCGTCGTTTTCGCAATAGCGCGATACGTTGTTGGCATTGGAGGTGCCCAGAGTGCTTGTGTTGAGCGCCTCGCACTGGCCACTGGGCAGCGGGCCCGGGCCAAAGACCGGGTCACGCCCGTAACGCGCCTTGGAGGTGCTTTCCAGGCCACCGACGTGGGTCCAGCCGACTTCGCCAACCATGGTCAGCCGCTCAGCCCCCATTACCTGGTCGAAGAAGTGGGTGAACGTGGTCTGCAACTGGGTGATTTCCTTGCGGCGGTAGCCCGGCTGATCGGCACCTGGAGTGCCTTGCAGTACGGATACGTTGGGGTTGAGCGGAGTCAGGCCCGAGTAGAGGATATCGGTGGTATTGAGCTGCACCGGGGCATTTGGCCGATAGCTGATTTCCCCGCTCCAGGCGGTGCCGGTGGGCAACGTGGTCGAGAAGCTCAGGCCATACAGGCGGATGTCTTCCGGATATTCCACGTAGTAGCTGGAATTGCCTGCGACCTGCAGCGGCATCAGGCTCGGCAGCAGGTTGGCCAAGGCACCGGCCGGCACCCCCGCCCTGACCAACGCGCCGGCCAGACCGCTGGTGCTGTAGAACTGAGCGTCTGCGCCGCGGCCACTGAAGATTGGCGCACGGCTGTGATAGTTCATGAAGTAGCCACCAAACTCGGTGTTGAGCGGCTCGAACATGTAGCGCATGGCCAAACCGAACTGCCCGCTGTCGCGCGCATCGCGATCCGCGCCGCGACGCACGATCACCCCTTCGTCAGGGTTGCCGTAGGTCACGCCCCGGGCGGCCAGGGTGTTGTTCACCGGGGTCGCCAGCGGCCCAAGGCGGCTGGCCAGCGAGTTCTTCGTGGCGAGCACCGCCAGGTTGTTGTTGCAACCATCGGCGATCACGTCCGGCTGGGAGAAGAATGTGCCGCAGTTGTCGACAACCGTCTGGTCCCACTCGATCTGGTAGAAGCCTTCGGCCGACAGGTTGTCGGTGAGGCTTTGCGACACGTAGAACATGTTGACCGGAATCAGGCCCTCTTTGATCTCGGCCCCCGGGCGACGAAACGCCGAAACGTCGATCGGGTTGATCGCATTGATGCCGCCGCCGATGAAGGTACTCTCGCCCCAGCTAACCACCTGCTTGCCCAGGCGTACCGAGCCCGGCTGATCGCCGATAGCGTAGTTGTGGTAGACGAAGGCATCGAGCAGCTCCGAACCTGCCGACTTGGCGCCTTCCTTGCGGTTTGAGTCACTGATGTCCTTGAATTCGCGGTTTTCGTCTTTCAGCTCGAAGTCGTACCAGTATTTGCCGCGCACAAACACGCCGGTGTCGCCGTACTTGAGTTCGAGGTCATGGATGCCTTTGAAGATCTTCGAGAAGGTTTCGCCCTTCTTGAAGTTCAGGTGGCCGTCGTCGGAGGTCTGCGACAGGCCCTTGCCACCGTTGTTCACCCCGATCAGGTTCTTGTTGGGGTTGGCGGTGGACCAGCTGGCGCCGACGGAGAGCGACGAGTCGAACTGGCCTTCGATTTCACCAATGTTGAAACTGACAGCGAAAGCAGGACTTGCGAGCGTGGAAGCAAGGCTGACGGCCAAGGGCAACCTGGCCCGGCGCCAGAACGGATTTGCAGATTTCATCGACGCTACTCCATGTACTTTATTGTTATGGCAGTGAGTCCTTTCAGAAACGGCCCGAGCGACCGGTGAGCAGGTTTCCCCTGCAGCGGCACGTCTTGCGCGTGCCGCCCTCCCCCATTCCTGAAAATCCCCTGGGCCCGACTATAGCCAGCAGGCTCAGGTGCTTGATCCCTCTAAAGTGTGATTTGCGCACCTGCTGCCAAATCGGCCCGGCGTTTCCCGGGCAGCGCATCGGCCGTGCTGAAGCATGGCCGAAATTTTACGTTTGGCAAGGGCTCAGCCTCTCTAGCATGCGGGTCGCGCAACGTGATGTGCGACCCGGAGCGGGCTTACAAGGTAGACAGGAAGGTGCTGTTACTGGCCTGCCACTGGACGATGTCCTGGCGGATACGCTTCTTGTCTAGCTTGCCGACACTGGTCTTGGGAATTTCAGTAACAACAGCGATCTGGCTGGGAATCGCCCACTTGTTGATGTGGCCTTCCTCGACGAAAGGCTTCAGATGCTCCTTCAAGGTTTTGGCGTCGATCGCCTTGTCCTCACGCACCACCAGCAGGGCAAACGGGCGCTCGCCCCATTGCGGGTCGGCTACGCCTACCACCGCCACTTCACGCACGGCCGGATGACGGCTGATCAAGTCCTCCAGGTCGAGCGAAGAGATCCATTCGCCGCCGGTCTTGATCACATCCTTGATGCGGTCGCGGATATCGATGTAGCCCATGCCGTCGAGAGTGGCGACGTCACCGGTGTGCAGCCAGCCACCCTGCCAAAGCTCCTCGCTCTTTTCCGGCTCCTTGAAATAGCCCATGGTCAGCCATGGCGCACGCAGCACCAGCTCACCCTGGGTCTCGCCATCGGCCGGCAGGAAATTGCCCTCGCCATCTACGATTGCCGCTTCCACCAACGGCACCGGTACACCGGCCTTGATGCGGTAGGTAACGCGTTCATCCTCGCTGCCGGCCTGCAACTCGTCATTCAGGTGCGCGGCAGATATCAGCGGGCAGGTTTCGGACATGCCATAAGCGGCAGTCAGCTGGATGCCACGGGCCAGCGCGGCCTTGTACAGCGAACTGTTCAGGGCGCTGCCGCCGATGATGATCTTCCAGCCGCCGAAATCCTGGCCCTGGGCGTTCGGGCAGTTGAGCAGCATCTGCAGGATGGTCGGCACACAGTGCGAGAAGGTGACCTTCTCTTCGCGCCACAGCTTGACCAGCATGTCCGGCTCATAACGGCCCGGGTAGACCTGCTTCATGCCGAGCATGGTGGCCGCGTAGGGGATGCCCCAGGCATGCACGTGGAACATCGGCGTGATGGGCATGTACACGTCATTGCTGCCGAGCAGGCGCACGCTGTCGATACTGCCGGTCACCGCCGCTTCGGCCAGGGTATGCAACACCAGCTGGCGGTGCGTGAAGTAGACGCCCTTGGGGTTGCCCGTGGTACCGGTGGTGTAGAAGGTGGTGGCCACCGAATTCTCGTCGAAATCCGGGAAGTCGTAACGCGGGCTGGCGGCCGCGAGCAATTGCTCGTATTCACCGACGAGGTTGGGCAAGTCGGCAGTCTTGTCCGGGCCATCGGTGATCAGTAAGGTCTTGTCGACCGTGGTCAGTTGCCCGGCGACGGCCTGATAAAGGCCGACGAAGTCGCTGTTGACCAGTACGAAACGGTCTTCAGCGTGGTTCATGGTGTAGAGGATCTGCTCGGGCGAAAGGCGCACGTTGATGGTGTGCACCACTGCGCCGATCATCGGGATGGCGAACATGCATTCCAGGTAACGGTGGCTGTCCCAGTCCATCACCGCCACGGTGTCACCGGCCTTGACCCCGGCGTCGGTCAGCACATTGGCGAGGCGGGCGATGCGTTCGTTGAGCTGCGGATAAGTCAGGCGCAGCTGGTCGCGATAGACGATCTCGCGGGTCTTCTCGTAGCGGCTGCCGGACATCAGCAGGCGCTTGATCAACAGAGGGAAGCTATAGGCGCCCTCGGCGGGCTTGATGATGCGGGTCTGCAACATGGTGATCCCTTTTCTGAAAAAGCATGCCGAACAAGTCTGGATCTACTGTAGTTGCTCAATGTGACGGTCAAATCAGCCGAAGGAATGATTTGGCGGCGCCAGGTATGAGTGGCATTGTGCGCAGTGATGGACCAACCCCTGCCCTGCCATCGGAGCTCCTGTGATGCCTAGCTTGCGCCGCGCCGTGTTTCTCGATCACCAATCCCTGGACCTTGGCGACCTTGACCTGTCGCCATTGCAGCAACAGTTCGACGAATTCGAACTGTTCGCCGCCACCCGCCCGGAGCAGGTCGTCGAACGCCTGCAGGGCGCTGTCGCGGTGGTCAGCAACAAGGTCATGCTCGATGCCGCCACGCTGGCCGCCAACCCGCAGCTGAAGCTGATCCTGGTAGCCGCGACCGGCACCAACAATGTCGACCTCGCAGCTGCCCGCGCCCAGGGCATCACGGTCTGCAACTGCCAGGGCTATGGCACCCCCTCGGTGGCCCAGCACACCATCGCCCTGCTGCTGGCCCTGGCCACACGCCTGTGCGACTACAACCAGGCGGTGGCCGACGGCGAGTGGGCCAAGGCCAGCCAGTTCTGCCTGCTGGATTTCCCGATCATCGAGCTGGAAGGCAAGACCCTCGGCCTGCTAGGCCATGGCGAACTGGGCGGCGCGGTGGCACGACTCGCCGAAGCCTTCGGCATGCGCGTGCTGAGCGGGCACATCCCTGGCCGCCCGGCCCGTGACGATCGCCTGGCGCTGGATGAACTGCTGCCACAGGTCGACGCGTTGACCCTGCACTGCCCGCTGAACGAGCACACCCGGCACATGATCGGTGCCCACGAACTGGCGCTGCTGAAAAAGGGCGCTCTGGTGGTCAACACCGCCCGCGGTGGCCTGATCGACGAGCAGGCCTTGGCCGACGCATTGCGCAGCGGCCACCTCGGCGGCGCGGCCACCGATGTGCTGAGCGTCGAGCCGCCGGTCAATGGCAACCCGCTGCTGGAGAAGGGCATCCCACGCTTGCTGATCACTCCACACAGCGCCTGGGGCGCGGTGGAGTCGCGCCAGCGCATCGTCGGCCAGCTCAGCGAAAACGCCAGGGCCTATTTCGAAGGCCAGCCGCGCCGTGTGGTCAGCTGAGCTCCAGCTCAGTCCCGCGCCCGGCTCTGTTACACTGCGCCACTTTTTCAGGAGGCGTCGTCCATGGACCCGCGCAGTGAAGTATTGCTCCGCCAGGCAGAGCTGTTCCAGGGCCCGCTGCTGCTCGCCGGCGCCCCCGCCGACGGCCTGCTCGGGCAGCTGCCCCAAGCCCTTGGCTGGACCTGGCATGCAGGCGACCAGGCCATGCTCGACAGCCGCTTCGCGGGGCGCAGCCACCACGGCGTCGATGTGCCGTCGGTAGCCTTCGAGACGGCGGTGCTGTTCCTGCCCAAGTCCCGCGAGCTGGCGGCCTACCTGCTCAACGCCCTGGCTGCGCGCCTGGCAGGCGGTGAGCTGTACCTGGTGGGTGAAAAACGCGGTGGCATCGAAGGCGCGGCCAAACAACTGCAGGCGTTCGGCAAGCCGCGCAAGCTGGACAGCGCGCGGCATTGCCAACTGTGGCAGGTGACCGTGGAAAACGCGCCGCAAGCCAAACCGCTGGAGAGCCTGGCCGAACGCTTCACCCTCGATCTCGAAGACGGCCCACTGCAGGTGGTGAGCCTGCCGGGGGTATTCAGCCACGGCCGCCTTGACCGCGGCACTGCCCTGCTACTCAAGTATCTGGACAATCTGCCGATCGGCCATGTGCTCGATTTTGGCTGCGGCGCTGGCGTGCTGGGTGCCACGGTCAAACGGCGTTATCCACAAAGCCGGGTCACGCTGCTGGATGTAGATGCCTTCGCCGTGGCAGCCAGCCGCCTGACCCTGGCGGCCAACTGCCTTGAGGGCGAGGTCATCAGCGGCGATGGCATCGATGCCGCACCTGCCGACCTGAGCCTGATCCTGAGCAACCCACCGTTCCATACCGGGGTCCACACGAACTACCAGGCATCGGAAAACTTGCTGAAAAAATCCGGCGAACATCTGAGAAGAGGTGGCGAAATGCGCCTCGTGGCAAACAGCTTCCTGCGCTATCAGCCGCTCATCGAAGGTGCCTTGGGCAATTGCCAGACCTGCGCCGAGGCCGATGGCTTCCGCATCTATCGGGCAACACGCGGTTAAAAACAGGGCTTGCCGAAACGGTTTCGGCTAGGCAGAATCCGCACCGTCCTAGGGGAGTAGTCTCCCGCGAGCGCCCTGCTCGCCCGGTACGCGTCAACATACTTGGCCCACAGGCCATGGCGCGTGCGACCCAGCGGCCTGCACAGACAGGTCCTCGGTTTGACAAGACCTATGACACGCACACCTTACCCGGGGCGGGGAGGCTGTACGTGTCATAGCCGTGTCGGCCCGCCCCCGTAGGAAACCTGATGCTGGAATCTCTGTTGGTCCCCACCGCAATCGTTGCCTTGGCCGAAATTGGCGACAAGACGCAACTGCTCGCGCTCATCCTTGCCGCCCGCTTCCGCAAGCCTTGGCCGATCATCGCCGGCATCATCGCGGCTACCTTGGCCAACCATGCCGCGGCCGGCGCCGTGGGGGCCTGGGTCGGCAGCTTCTTCAGCGAGTCGGTACTGCACTGGGTTCTTGCCGCGAGCTTCACCGCCACCGCGCTGTGGACCCTGGTGCCGGACAAGATGGACGATGACGAGAATCCGGCCCGCCGCTTCGGCCCGTTCCTGACCACACTTATCGCGTTCTTCCTGGCCGAAATCGGTGACAAGACCCAAGTGGCCACGGTGATGCTGGCTGCGCAGTATCCGCACCTGATCCTGGTCATCGTCGGGACGACCTTGGGCATGCTGATCGCCAACGTGCCGGTGGTGCTGGCGGGTAATTTCGCTGCGGAGAAACTCCCTCTGACGCTGATTCGTCGCCTGGCGGCTTCTGCGTTCTTCGTGCTGGCCATCGTTGCCGTGTACTCGGCGATGAAGACCAGTGGCTGGGTGGGCTGAGCTGAAAAGCAGGGGCCGCTGTGCGGCCCCTTGTGGTTTTACTTCTTCGCGGCCTCGTACAACGGCATCACTTTTGGAATCGCCGCTTGCAACGAGGCGATCCGGCTGCTCGAAGCCGGGTGAGTACTCATGAACTCAGGTGGCGCCCCCTCCGAGGCCTTGCTCATCTTGTTCCACAAGGTGATCGCGGCATTCGGGTCGTAACCGGCACGCGCCGACAACTCCAGGCCGATCAGGTCGGCCTCGTTCTCGTTGGCGCGGCTGTTCGGCAGGGTCATGGAATAGTTCACCACGGCGTCGGCCAACGCCATGCTGTCCTGGCCAAGGCCAAGCAAGGCGCCCGCACCCTGGCGCGCCATCTGCACGCCGTAGGCCTTGGACATCGCTTCGCGGCTATGCTCGCGCAAGGCATGGGCGATTTCGTGGCCGACCACTGCGGCGATTTCCGCATCGGTGAGCTTGAGCTGATCGATCAGCCCGGTGTAGACGATGATCTTGCCGCCCGGCCCGCAGTTGGCATTGAGCTCGTCACTCTTGATGACGTTGACTTCCCAGTTCCACTGAGCCGCATCCGGGCGGAACTTGGGCGCCTGGGCAATCAGCCGGCTGGCGATGGCCTGCACACGCTTGGCATCGTTGCTGGACTTGTCCAGCACGCCCTTGCTCGACGCCTCGCCGAGGGTCTGCTGGTAGGACTGGGCGTACATCTGGTTGACCTCATCGGTCGAAAGCATGCTGAACATGTACTGCTGGCGGTCGACGCCGACAGCACCGCCACTGGTGGTATTCACCGCCTGGCAGCCGGCCAGCAGGATGCCAGCACTCAATAGGCTGACGACAAAAGACTTACGCATGAAAACACTCCCTTTTTACATGCGCCGTATCCTAGGCTGAGTCGCTTGTACCCGCCATAGCCGCAGGGAAGATTTTACCTAAGCCGGTGTCAGGCACTCAGGCGCGTCCAGTTTCGGGTCGTTGACGAAGTTTGCCAGGGCCCGCTCGCGCAGCATCGCCGGCGGGCTGGCGAGCAGCTCGTGCAAGCGTGGCAACGGTGTGTCCGGGTCCAGCCAGGCAGCCTGGCCGGCCTGGTCGAGGATCAGGGGTCGGCGCTGGTTCATTGCGGCCTGGGTCACCACCGCGCAACTCAACCACACCTGGTCCTGTACCGGGTAGGCCTCCCAGACGGCAGCAAAATACAGCGATGCGCCCTCCCCCGGCGTCAGCCAGTAAGGCCGTTTGCGCACCGTACCGCGCCACTCATAGAAACCGTTGGCGGGCATCAGGCAACGGCGCAGGCGAAATGCTTCGCGGAACATCGGCTGCTCGGCCAAGGTCTCGGCCCGGGCATGAGCGGGGGTGCGCGAGAGGTCGGTGAGCCATGCAGGGGTCAGCCCCCAGCGCGCCTTTTCCAACTGCTGCTGGCCGTCGAGCAGGCGCTGGATCAGCACCGAAGCGCCAGGCGCGATATTCCATTGGGCCGGCTGGCCGGCAGGGAAACCCGGCAGGCTGGCCAGCGCCTGAGGCCAGCGAAACAGGGCGTAACGTCCACACATGGGCGATTTCAGAACCTAGCAGATCAAGGTACCGGGATGACTCTCCGGCTCGTCACCGGCAAGCGGCTCGGCACCATTGTACGCATCGATCAGTTGCCGTGCGTATTCGGCCTGTTCGTCGGGCACCGCAAGCCCGAGCAGCCCCTGCAACGGCAACTCACCCGCGCCGCCCATCAGGTCGCGACCGGCGAGGTGCGCTTCGATGCCCTCGCTGGCCAGCATGCACACCAGCATTTCAGCTTCCATCAGGTTTTCCGGTTCGTAGATCCGCCGCATCAGTCGTTCTCACCGTAGACATCCAGCATCCATTCCTCGCCATGAACCTGCAGCACGAAGCGGATAGGCTTGCAGCACACCTGGCAGTCCTCGATGTACTCCTGGTCGCCCCCGGACAGGTCCACGGTCGTTTCGACTTCTTCACCACAATAAGGACAATCGTAGAACGCTTGTTCGAGCATCGCGGCCTCCGGGGTGACTTGTGCGTATAATTGTCGGTCTGTTTACAGGGCTTGAGTGTGCCCGAGCCGTTTTTTCGGGCCCCACCCCTTACCTTATTACCCTAGCCGTTTCCAACAAGAGAGCATGATGGGCGAATTCGATGCCATCCGACCGTACGACGATGCTGAGGTCCCTGCCGTTCTGGCACGCCTGCTCAGCGACCCGGCATTCCTCGATATCCTCACCCACTTCAAATTCCCGCGCGCAGCCGGCGCCCTCGGCTGGCTGCTCAAGCCGCTGATCGCCCGCCGCCTGCGCAAGGAGTTCGCCGGCGTCACCTGCGTATCGACCCTGCAGGACAAAGTCGAGTATTACGTCGACCAGACCATCGAACGCGCCACCGACGGCGTCACCTACTCCGGCGTCGAACAGCTCAAGTCGGGCACGGCCTATCTATTCCTGGCCAACCACCGCGACATCGTCATGGACCCGGCCTTCGTCAACTACGCGGTCTACCACGCCGGCCTGCCGACGCCGCGCATCGCCATCGGCGACAACCTGCTGCAAAAGCCGTTCGTCAGCGACATGATGCGCCTGAACAAGAGCTTCATCGTGCACCGCTCGATCAGTGGCCGCCGGGAAAAGCTTGCGGCCTACCAGTTGCTCTCGGCCTATATCAACCATTCGATTCGCAATGACGGCACGTCGATCTGGATCGCCCAGGCCGAAGGCCGCGCCAAGGACGGTGACGACCGGACCGATTCGGCAATCCTCAAGATGTTCCACATGAGTCGCAAGGACGAGCCGTTCGGTGCAGTGATCCAGAGCCTGAACCTGATCCCGGTGTCGATCAGCTACGAGTACGACCCCTGCGACCAGGCCAAGGCCCGCGAGCTGTACATCCGCGCCACCACCGGCACGTACAAGAAGGCCCCCGGCGAAGACGACAACAGCATCGCCAAGGGCATCACCGGCTACAAGGGCCGGGTGCACATCAACTTCGCCCCGCCAGTGACCGAGTACTACGAGGACACCAAGCAGCTGGCACAGGAAACCGACCGGCAGATCCTCGGCGGTTACCGCCTGTTCCCGGTGCATTACCTGGCGTATGCGATGTGGAGCGAGAAGGACGAGGCACTGCAGGTGCCGAGCGCCGAGAAGGTGTTCCCGGCAGAGGAGCTGGCCAAGGCCAGGGAAGAGTGGCAACGGCGGCTGGACGCCTGCCCCGAGGAACAGCGGCCTTACCTGGTGTTGCAGTATGCGACGCCAGTGCGCAACCAGTATCAGGTCAAGCAGCAGGCGCCTGTTGCCTGACCCGAGCGGGGCCGCCTGGCGGCCCCGGTACGTTCAGATCCAGGTGCTGAGCCAGGACAGCAGCAGCGCCATGGCCAGGCAGGAAAAACCCAGGATGTAGTAGTAGCGTGGCACGCGCTGGGCAAACACATCCGCCGGCCCCTCCTCCACCGCCAGACGCTCGCGGGTAATCGCCTCACGCCGCCGTGCGCTCTGCAGCAGCAACCCGCCTGGGCAGGTCAGCAAGAGCGCCAGCAGATTGATCAGCTTGGTAGGGTGGGCGGAAAGAAAGCCCCAGAGCACTTGCAACGACATCACGCAACCTCGGTCATAGCCACAGCGAAGCCCGGCATTCTACCGAAGTCCGACCCGGCCGCCCGTGCTTGGCGACAAAGTGTCACTTGATTTCATCCTGTCACATGCTCGTCATCAGGACAGGCCACGCTATCGGCCTTTTCCCGTACCGGAGCTTGTTGATGCTGCACGCCGAAAACCAGGATCGCCTCTATCACGTGACTCAGAGCGATGAGCAGCAGGCGTTGATCGATGGTTTCGCCATCAATGTCCAGGACCGCCAGTGGCTGATCTACTGCGCGCTGGGCGGGCATGTGCACGAGGACCTGCCGGAGGTGGATGCGAGCACCGGCATCAGCTTGCTGGATTTCCATATAGCAGCCGCTTGAACCTGTTCCGGCCTCTTCGCGGGCACGCCCGCTCCCACAGGTAAGGCGCTGTACTTGAGATCAGTGAAATCCCTGTGATAGCGGGCATGCCCGCGAAGAGGCAGGCACAGGCAACAAAAAACCCGCTACCTGGCACTCAGGTAGCGGGTTTTCAGGTTTGCAGCGTAAGGCTTATTCGCCCAGCACCTGACCGATGGTCGGGTCCTTGAACAGGCGGGTCAGCGCATCGCTCAGCACATCGCCCACCAGCTGGGTGTTGGTGTCCTGGTTCGGCGCCATGCCGAAGCGCTGGTCCAGCGAAGCACCGTAACGGCCGCTGTAGCGGCGGCTGGCATTCTGCACATCGGCACGGAAGGTGGCACCGATGGTGGCTTCGGTCACGTACAGGTTGTCTTTAGGGGACTGATACTTCAGTTCGGCCAGGGTCACGGTCAGCTGTGGTGCGTTATAGGCATTCGGCGTCGGGGTGAAGCCGAGCAGGCGCACGGCGGCTTCGGCCTGGGCCTGCAGCTTGGGCACGACATCATTGCCACTGACGCTGATGGTGCTGGTTTCGGGGTACATGCCGCCCCGGGTGCCCAGGGACTGCGAAGCACGCCCATCGACCACCTTGACCACTACCGGCTGGCCGTGGCCGACCGGTGCGAGCTGAGCCTTGAGCGTGGGTTGCGGGCTGAGTTGTTGCGGGCTGTGGGCACAACCGACCAGGCTGAGGCTGGCTACGGCAATCAAACCGAACAACAGACGTTGCAACATGCGCGTTTCTCCAGAAAATACGGCGAAGGCCCACAGTATACCCAGCCAGGCACAGACCAGTCATCGGTCCGACCCGCTTGTCACAATCGTTTCATGGCCGCGCCCTTATCCTTGCGCCAAGCCCAAACGAACAGGACGTACCGCCATGGCCTCGCTCTGGACACTGCTCTGCCAACGCCCGCGTCACAACGCCTATGCTCGCCTGGACGGCGAAGGCATATGCCTGGCCTTCAAGCAGTGCAGCCAGGCACCGAGCGGTAGTGGATGGGTGCAGATCAGCGAAATACAGCTCGCCTGGCTGGGCCGCGAATTGCCCGCCGAAGCCCGGGCTTGCGCCCGCGCAAGCCGCCGTTGGCACCAGCGCATCCTCGCAGCCTGACAAACGCTGCAATAAAAACCACGAATTACGACCTTTCTGCCCGCGACATCGTTATAATCTCCCCCCGATTATAAGGACGTCTCCTGATCGGGCCCCGCATCTGTCGATTGACCTCGACACCTACACCCGCTTCGCCCACAGAGAGCCTTCCACTCAGGTCTTGCATCGGCTGTCGTGCCTGCTTTTCCGGCCCTTCGCACTGCATGAACCTGTGGGTTGCCATCGCGCAGTCCCCTTTTGAGGTTCACGTCTCCAAAAGAGCGTGAAAAAACGGTTTTTCACAACTTCACGAGAGTGTGGCGAGCAAATGAACAGTCTGGCATGTGCAAAAGCGGCAGATGAGTCCCGAACAGCCCTGAACAGGCGGCAGAAGCGCTCATTCCGGATGAGTGTCTGAGGTCGTTCCATAGCGCACGCACGACACCTTGACCATAAGTCGAATTGCCGCACCCGTGGCAGACAGCGTTCAATAACTGAACCCGAAGACTGGTTGGCGGTGTCCGCGGAAGTTGCAAGAACTGCGAAGAGTCGGACATGGCGATCCTGGCAACCCCAGTGGTCCTATGCTGTCAATTAGGTAGCTGTAGATTGTGGAGACGCGTTAAATGGCGCAGAACGAATCGGTTGATGTGGTATTGGTAGGCGCGGGCATCATGAGTGCCACCCTGGCCGTACTGCTCAAGGAGCTTGACCCGACCCTGAAGCTTGAGGTCGTCGAGGCAATGGACTCCGGAGCCGCGGAAAGCTCCAACCCCTGGAACAACGCAGGCACCGGCCACGCCGGCCTGTGCGAGCTGAACTACACGCCTCAGGCTGCCGACGGCAGCATCGACATCAAGAAGGCCGTGCACATCAACGCCCAGTTCGAGGTCTCGCGCCAGTTCTGGGCCTACCTGAGCAAGAAGAGCACCTTCGGCTCGGCACGTGCATTCATCAACCCGGTCCCGCACCTGAGCTACGTCGAAGGTGACAAGGGTGTGTCCTTCCTGAAGAAGCGCTTCGAGCTGCTCAAGCAGCACCACGCCTTCGCCGAGATGCAATACACCGAAGACAAGAGCGTGATGAAGGAGTGGATGCCGCTGATGATGCCAGGCCGCCCGGCCGACCAGCACATCGCCGCAACCCGCGTTGCCAAAGGCACCGACGTCAACTTCGGGGCACTGACCAACAAGCTGCTGAAGATTCTGGGTGACAGCGCCGATGCGCAGGTCAAGTACAGCAAGAAAGTCGTCGGCCTGCGCCGTAACGGCAGCGGCTGGACCGTCAGCATCAAGGACGTCATCAGCGGCGGCGCCCGTGAAGTCGACGCCCGCTTCGTGTTCCTCGGCGCTGGCGGCGCGGCCCTGCCGCTGCTGCAAATGTCCGGCATCCCGGAAAGCAAAGGCTTCGGCGGCTTCCCGGTCAGCGGCCAGTGGCTGCGTTGCGACAACCCGGAAATCGTCAAGCAGCACCAGGCCAAGGTGTACAGCCAGGCTGCGGTCGGTGCACCGCCAATGTCGGTGCCACACTTGGATACCCGCGTGGTAGACGGCAAGACTTCGCTGCTGTTCGGCCCTTACGCCGGCTTCACCACCAAGTTCCTCAAGCACGGCTCGCTCATGGACCTGCCGCTGTCGGTGCGCATGGGCAACATCGGCCCGATGCTGGCCGTAGCCCGTGACAACATGGACCTGACCAAATACCTGGTCAGCGAAGTGATGCAGTCGATGGAACAGCGCCTGGAATCCCTGCGCCGCTTCTACCCGCAGGCCAGAGCCGAAGACTGGCGCCTGGAAGTGGCCGGCCAGCGCGTGCAGATCATCAAGAAGGACCCGAAGAAAGGCGGCATCCTGCAGTTCGGTACCGAGCTGGTCTCGGCACAGGACGGCAGCCTGGCTGCGCTGCTCGGCGCCTCGCCAGGTGCTTCGGTAACCGTGTCGATCATGCTCGAACTGATCGAGCGCTGCTTCCCCGAGCAGGCCAAAGGTGCCTGGGCTGCCAAGCTCAAGGAAATCTTCCCGGCTCGCGAGAAGGCACTGGCCACCGATGCCGCGCTGTACCGCAAGATCAGTGCCGACAACGATGTGGCACTGGAATTGGTGGAAGACAGCCCAGCCAAGCACTATGCCTGAGCCGGCCTGAAACGAAAAAACGCCCCTCGGGGCGTTTTTTTGTGCCTGGAATCTCTATCAGCCGCGGGCCTTGGCGATGATCTCGACGTACTCCGGCGCGTTACGCTGGTCGGCGATCACCTCGACGAAGGTCTTGCCGTGCTCGTCCTTGCCATCCAGGTCCAGGCCAGCCTCGACGAAGAAGCCTACGAAGCGCTCGAAGTCATCGACACGCAGGCCGCGGTAGCCTTTGATCAGCTTGTGGTGCGAAGGCGAGGTCACGCCATCGGCCGGCTCAAACTGTAGGAACGACTTGATGTAGTCGTCGCTGATTTCGTCACCAATCACCTGCTTCTTGTCTTTGCGCATTGCCGGCTCCAACTGACCATCATGGAATTTCGAAGGCCGGCAGTTTACCCCCCACAGCCAGCGCGCCTCAACGCGAACGTACGGTACCGGTGTGCAGGTCGGCCCAGATGTGGCCATTGGCGTAGGTCAGGAACTGCACATAGACGGTCTCGTTACGCAGCAGGTCCATGATCACCCGGTAATCGCCGACCGGGTAATTCAGGCTCAAGGTTCGCGACTTTTCGTCGAACACTGGCTTCTTCAGGCTTTTGCCCGCCTCGCCATCGAAGTTGAGCAACACCTGGCTGATGGTCGCGCCCTTGTTCAGCGGTTTGCCCTTCAGGCGCATCTGCAGCGAAGCCGTGATCGGGATCGGCTGCTGGTCGGACTGGCGCTGTGCCCCCACCACTACCGAGTAGTCGGTTACTTGCAGCAACTGCTGGCCGGTCGGCGCTTCCTGGCGCAGGGACTGGTCATCGGGGGGCAGGAACTGGCTGTGCAGCGGCGCGGCGGCGAGAGGCAGGCTCACCGCCAGCAGCAGGGGAAGAATCGCACGCATGTGAGGCTCCTTGGCATGAAGGCGCACTCTAGCACGCAGGCAACAGCAGAACTCAATCGAACTGCGCGAGCATCCAGGCTTGGTATTCAGCCGCGCCGGGTTCACCTTCACGTGGCGCCCAGGCGGCATGCTCACCCTCGACCAACTGGCGGTAAGGGCCGGCCTTGCATTCGAACATGATGGTGTTGGGGTCGAGCGCCACCAGACCATGGTAGACGCCCGGCGGCAGGTCTACCCCCATGCACTCGCCGCCCGCTTCGAGGATGCGGGTGCCAGTCAGCGCGCCCTGCTCATCGAACAGCAACAGACCGAGGCGGCCTTTGAGCACCAGCATGGTTTCAGCCTTGTCGTCGCTCAGGTGCCGGTGCGGCGCGATGTAGGTCGAGGGTTGCAAGCCGATCGCCAGGCGGTGGCAAGGGTCTGCCATCTCATGGAAGTTGTGATGGTGCCGCAGACGCGGCGCATCGGCGGCTTTTTGCGCCAGCCCGGTAAGCAACGTTTGGTCGATGAATGCAGGCTGGCTCATGGTTACAGTCCCTTGACCGCGAAAATGCCGTTAGCGTTACGCCAGTAGCCTTTATAGTCCATTCCGTAACCAAAGATATAGCGATCAATGCACGGCAGGCCGGCATAACTGGCTTTCAAGCCTGGGCTGGCCTTGCGGTCGTGGTCCTTGTCGATGAGCACCGCAGTGTGCACCGCGCGCGCGCCGGCATGCTTGCAGAATTCGATGATGGCGCTGAGGGTGTGGCCTTCATCGAGGATGTCGTCGACGATCAGCACGTCACGGTCGATGAACGACACTTCCGGCTTGGCCTTCCAGAACAACTCGCCACCACTGGTCTGGTTACGGTAACGGGTGGCATGGATGTACGAGACCTCCAGCGGGAACTGCAGGTGGGTCAGCAGTTTGCCAGCAAAGATCAGGCCGCCGTTCATCACGCAGAACACCACTGGGTTGGTGTCGTGCAGGTCCTTGCAGATCTGCTCGCCGACCTTGGCGATGGCCGCTTCGACTTCAGCTTCGTTGTAAAGGCAGTCTGCCTCGCGCATGACTTGACGGATGTGCTCGAGATCGGCGGACATGGCGCTCTCCAGGGGGGCATTTTGGAAAAGCGGGCAAAGGTACGCATCCGCTCGTCACAGATCAAGCATTTATGGACTAACGTGCAAAAGGACTACACGACAGCAAAGGCTGAATAGATTAATCTAGCGCGGTTTTTTTGCCCGCCTTTCGGAGCCCCCTATGCCTACTCGTGAGATCCGCCATCCGCTGATCCGCCACAAGCTCGGCCTGATGCGCCGTGCCGACATCAGCACCAAGAATTTTCGCGAACTCGCCCAGGAAGTCGGCGCCCTCCTGACCTACGAAGCCACCCAGGACCTGCCCCTCGAAAGCTATGAGATCGACGGCTGGTGCGGCAAGGTACAAGTTGAAAAAATAGCCGGCAAGAAGATCACCGTGGTACCGATCCTGCGCGCCGGCATCGGCATGCTCGACGGCGTACTCAGCCTGATCCCGGGCGCCAAGGTCAGCGCCGTGGGTGTTGCCCGCAACGAAGAAACCCTCGAAGCACACACCTACCTGGAAAAGCTCGCGCCAGACATCAACCAGCGCCTGGCCCTGATCATCGACCCGATGCTCGCCACCGGCGGTTCGATGGTGGCCACCATCGACCTGCTGAAAAAGGCCGGTTGCAAGGAGATCCGCGCCATGGTGCTGGTCGCCGCGCCAGAAGGTATCGAAGTGGTGGAGAAAGCCCACCCGGACGTGCAGATCTACACCGCTTCGATCGACCAGCGCCTCAACGAGCATGGTTACATCGTCCCAGGCCTGGGCGATGCCGGTGACAAGATCTTCGGCACCAAGCAGAAGGACGCCTGACCATGCAGGACGGCTTCAACGACCCGCTCTGGCGCCAGGTCGTCTCGGGCGCGCAGATGCTCTTCGTGGCATTCGGCGCGCTGGTGCTGATGCCGCTGATCACCGGCCTCGACCCCAACGTGGCATTGTTCACCGCCGGCATCGGTACCCTGCTGTTCCAACTGGTCACCGGCCGCCAGGTACCGGTATTCCTGGCATCGAGCTTTGCCTTCATCACCCCGATCATCCTCGCCAAGGGCCAGTTCGGCCTGGCCGAGACCATGGGCGGCGTGATGGCCGCAGGCTTCGTGTACACCTTCATGGGCTTGATGGTGAAGATCAAGGGCACCGGTTTCATCGACCGCATGCTGCCGCCGGTCGTCATCGGCCCGGTGATCATTTCCATCGGCCTGGCCATGGCCCCGATCGCCGCCAACATGGCGATGGGCAAGGCCGGTGACGGCAGCGTGCTGCTGCCATACAAGACCGCGATGCTGATCTCCATGCCTGCGCTGCTGACGACCCTGATCGTCGCGGTGTTCGGCAAGGGCATCTTCCGCCTGGTACCGATCATTGCCGGCGTGCTGGTGGGCTTTGCCCTGTCGTTCGCCTTTGGCGTGGTCGACACCGCCAAGATCGCCGCCGCACCTTGGCTGGAAATCCCCAACTTCACCGCACCGGCGTTCAACTGGCAGGCAATTCTGTTCATCGTGCCGGTCGCCCTGGCGCCGGCGATCGAGCACATTGGCGGGGTGATTGCAGTCGGCAGTGTGACCGGCCGCGACTACCTGAAGAAACCCGGCCTGCACCGCACCCTGCTGGGTGACGGCCTGGCCACCACCGCAGCCGGCCTGTTCGGCGGCCCGCCCAACACCACCTACGCCGAAGTGACCGGTGCGGTGATGCTGACCAAGAACTACAACCCGAAGATCATGACCTGGGCGGCAGTCTTTGCCATCACCCTGGCTTTCATCGGCAAGTTCGGCGCGCTGCTGCAGAGCATCCCGGTGCCGGTCATGGGCGGCATTCTGTGCCTGCTGTTCGGTTCGATCGCGGCGGTGGGCATGAACACCATGATCCGCCACAAGATCGACCTGGCCGAAGCGCGCAACCTGGTGATCGTTTCAGTGACCCTGGTGTTCGGTATCGGCGGCGTGCTGATCGGCAGTGGCGACGGCCCGGATGACTGGGGCCTGAAGGGTATTGCGCTGTGTGCCCTCGTGGCCATCGCCCTGAACCTGATCCTGCCGGGCAATGACGGCTGGAAGCACAAGAAGCTGGATGATCAATTGCCTTGATCCGGCCTTGACCTGACCTGGCCTCTTCGCGGGTAAACCCGCTCCCACAGGTTCACCACTGCCCTGATGCATGTGCAGTACCTGTGGGAGCGGGTTACCCGCGAAGAGGCCGGATCAGACTTAGCACCACTCAGGCCTTTTCACACATCCCCGCCAGCACCTTCACCCACTCCGGGTGATCATTCAGGCACGGCACCAGCACCAGCTCCCTGCCGCCCGCTTCGACAAACTGCTCGCTGCCACGCATGCCGATCTCTTCCAGCGTCTCGATGCAATCGGCAACGAACGCCGGGCACATCACCAGCAGCTTCTTCACCCCGGCTTTGGCCAGCTCGTCCAGGCGCGTCTCGGTGTAAGGCTCGATCCACTTGTCACGCCCCAACCGCGACTGGAACGACACCGACCACTTGCCATCCGCAATGCCCATCTTCGCCGCGAAGGCCTTGGCCGTAGCCAGGCACTGCCCGCGGTAACACACGGCACGCACTTCGGCGCTGGCATCGCGGCAGCAGTCGGCTGAACGCAGATCGTGCTTGCCGGCCGGGTACAGCTTCTTCAGGTGCCGCTCCGGCAAGCCATGGAAACTCAGCAACAGATGGTCGAAGTCCTGCTCGAGGTAAGGCCGGGCGCTGGCGACCAACGCGTTGATGTACTCAGGATGGTCGTAGAACGGCTTCAGCACGCGCAACTGCAACGGCAGCTGGCGCTCGGCCAACGTCTGCTTTGCCTGTTCCACCACCGTGGTGACCGTGCTGTCGGCGAACTGCGGATAAAGCGGCGCCAAGGTCACTTTACGCACACCTTGCGCAGCCAGACGCGCCAGCACCTCGGGCAACGCCGGCTCACCGTAGCGCATGGCGATTTCCACCGGCCCGTGTGGCCAGTGTTCGACCATCGCCGCCTGCAGGCGACGGGTCAGGACCACCAGTGGCGAGCCTTCATCCCACCAGATAGAGGCGTAGGCGTGCGCCGACTGCTCCGGGCGCTTGATCAGGATCAGCGACACCAGCAGGCGTCGCACCGGCCAGGGCAAGTCGATCACGTAGGGGTCCATGAGGAACTGGTTGAGGTAGCGGCGCACATCGGCCACCGAGGTGGAGGCCGGCGAACCCAGGTTAACCAGCAGTAAAGCGTGATCGGTCATGCAGCGTCCTTTGTCAGAGGCGGCTGGACAAGTTGCCCAGGGCCGATTGCAGATCGTTGAAGCGGAAAGTGAAGCCTGCCGCCAGCAAGCGCACCGGGCGCGCTCGCTGACCGCCGAGCAGCAAGGTCGACAGCTCGCCGAGACCGGCCTTGAGCAGCAAGCCGGGCATCGGCATGAATGCAGGCCGATGCAGCGTGCGCCCCAGGGCCTTGGCGAAATCGCGGTTGCGCACCGGCTCTGGTGCGCAGGCATTATAGGGACCGCTGGTATCCTTGTGCTGCAAGAGAAAATCTATCAGGGCGATCTGGTCGTCGATATGCACCCACGGCATCCACTGCCGGCCATTCCCCAACGGCCCGCCCAGCCCCAGCTTGAACGGCAAGCGCAGGCGCGACAGGAAACCACCGTCGCTAGCCAGTACCAGCCCGGTGCGCACCAGCACCACGCGAATGCCAAGCTGCTGTGCGCGCTGGGCGGTTTCTTCCCAGGCGATGCACAGCTGGCTGGCGAAGTCCTCGCGAACCGGCGCAGAGGCCTCGGTCAGTTCGCGTTCGCCGCCATCGCCATACCAGCCTACGGCGGAACCGGAAATCAGCACCTCCGGGCGCTGTTCACGGTTGCCCAGCCAGGCCAGCAGCTGCTCGGTGAGGGTGATGCGGCTGGCCCACAGCAGGTTGCGGCGCGCGGCCGACCAGGGCCGATCGGCGATCGGCGCACCGGCCAGATTGACCACTGCATCCACCTGCTCATCAGGGCCCAGATCCTCCAGCCGGCCAATGCCGCGCACCCCGCTGCCACACAATCGCGAGACGTGTTCAGGGCGCCGGCTCCACACGGTCAGGCGATGCCCCTTGCCCAGCCAGTACTGGCAAAGGTGCTGGCCGATCAACCCGGTACCACCTGTCAGCAATATATGCATGCCTGTGTCCTCGCAGCGTGCGGCCATGGTCTATTTTTAAGAACAAGGCACTTTTCCAGACCTATCGCTCTCGGATAACCATAGGCCAAGTTGCCTATGAAGCGGAATAACCTTATACAGAAATTGTACATTGTACAGGTTTGCCTGACAGCGTAGTCTGCCTACAGCAAGGTTCGAAGAGGCCATCATGACAGTACCTATTGCCATCATCGGTGCCGGCATCGCCGGCCTGTCCGCCGCCCAGGCCCTGCAGAAGGCCGGGCAGTCCGTTCACTTGTTCGACAAAGGCCATGGCAGCGGCGGGCGCATGGCCAGCAAGCGCAGCGAAGCCGGCGCACTGGACCTGGGTGCGCAGTATTTCACCGCCCGTGACCGGCGCTTCGTCGAGCAGGTGCAGCAGTGGGTGGCTGCCGGCTGGGCCGCGCAGTGGAAGCCCCAGCTGTACAACTACCGGGACGGTGAACTGACCCCCTCTCCCGATGAACAGACCCGTTGGGTAGGCGTGCCCCGCATGAGCGCCATCACCCGCGGCCTGCTCAAGGACGTCACGGTGAACTTCGGCTGCCGTATCGCCGAAGTGTTCCGCGGCAAGCAATTCTGGCACCTGCAGGATACCGAAGGTTGCAGCCATGGCCCGTTCAGCCGCGTGGTGATCGCCGTACCCGCGCCCCAGGCCACCCAATTGCTGGCCGCCACGCCGAAGCTCGCGGCCGTGGCAGCCGGGGTGCAGATGGAACCGACCTGGGCCGTCGCGCTGGCCTTCCAGGCAGCGCTGGATACGCCGATGCAAGGCTGCTTCGTGCAAGGGAGCGCACTCGACTGGCTGGCCCGTAACCGCAGCAAACCCGGCCGCGAAGAACATCTCGATACCTGGGTGCTGCATGCCACATCCGACTGGAGCAGGCAGCACATCGACCTGGCCAAGGAAGAAGTGATCGAGCACCTGCGGGGTGAATTCGCCGAGCTGATCGGCTGCGTGGTCCCGGCCCCGAGCTTCGCCCTGGCCCACCGCTGGCTGTATGCGCGGCCAACCAGCAATCACGAATGGGGTGCGCTGGCCGATGCCGACCAAGGCCTCTATGCCTGTGGCGACTGGTGCCTGTCAGGCCGTGTCGAAGGCGCCTGGCTCAGTGGCCAGGAAGCTGCGCGGCGGCTGTTGGAGCACCTGGACTAACGTCGCGCGGCAGCGCTATACAAAAATACTAGTTTGCATAACTTCCCGGCTGTGCTGGAATAAACTTGTACGTAATAGATTCTTTGTACAAGTTTTCGGAGACAGCCATGCCAGATCCTGCACCCGCATCTAAGCCCCGCATTGCCATCAGCGCCTGCCTGACCGGCCATAGCGTGCGCTACAACGGCGGGCACAAGGCTTCCGACCTGTGCCGTGAACAACTGCAAGCGCACTTCGATTGGCTGCCGGTATGCCCTGAAGTCGCCATCGGCCTGGGCGTGCCACGCGACCCGATCCGCCTGGTCGGCGACCCCTCGCAACCCGCCGTGGTTGGCACGCGCAACCCGGAGACCGACCTGACCGCTCCCCTGCGCGACTATGGCGAACAGATGGCCAATGAGCTCGATGACATCTGTGGCTACATCTTCATGCAGAAGTCACCCTCCTGCGGCCTGGAGCGGGTCAAGGTCTATCAGGAAAACGGCTATCCTGCGCCGCAAGGCGGCATGGGGGCCTATGCCGCTGCCTTCTGCGCCCGTCGCCCGGACCTGCCGGTCGAGGAGGAAGGACGCCTGCACGATCCGGTGCTGCGCGAAAATTTCATCAGCCGCGTCTACGCCTACGCCGACTGGCAGCAATTGCTGGCGCAAGGGTTGAGCCGTGGCGCCCTGGTGCGTTTCCATTCACGCTACAAGTACCTGCTGATGGCCAACAATCCCCAGGCCTACCGCCAGCTCGGCCGCCTGCTGGGCAGCATGAGCCGGGAAGACGATCCCGAGCAGATCGGGGCTCGCTACTTCAGCCAGCTGATGCAAGCGCTACGGCGTTGCGCCAGCCGGGGTACCCACGGCAATGTCCTGCAGCACCTGAGCGGCTACTTCAAGGACTCGCTGACACAGCAGGACAAAGCTGAGCTGCAGCACCTCATCGGTCAGTACCAGCAAGGTGAAGTACCGCTGGTGGTGCCACTGACGCTGCTCAAGCATCACCTGCGCAAGCATCCCGATCCTTACCTGCAACAGCAGACTTACCTGCAGCCCCACCCTGCCAGCCTGGGGCTGCGCAATGCTGTCTGAAACGCTCGTGCCGATTGGCGAGCTGGCCCGGCGCACCGGCGTCAACCCGGTCACCTTGCGCGCCTGGGAGCGTCGCTATGGCTTGCTGAAGCCGCAACGCACCGCCAAAGGGCATCGCTTGTATGGGCAAGACCAGCTCGAACGGGTTCAGGCGATACTCGGCTGGCTTGAACGTGGTGCTTCGGTCGGTCAGGTTCGTGAGCTGCTCGATCAACCGGTGAAGCGTGCGCCGATGGGCGACTGGCAGCCGCGCCAGCTGCAGTTGATCGAAGCCATTGCCCACCTTTCCCAACGCAGTCTCGACCAGCAACTGAACCAGGTGATGGCGTTGTACCCCGCCGTGACGCTGTGCGAACAGTTGCTGCTGCCACTGCTGGCATCCCTCGCGGTGCGCTGGCGCAGCCACTTCAACGCGCGCCTCGAACAGGTGTTTTTCCATACCTGGCTACGCAGCAAGCTAGGGGCTCGGGTGTATCACGACAATCAATCGTTGCAGGGGCCGGCCGTGCTGCTCTGCGAAGACAGCGAGCGCCCGTTCGATCCAAGCCTGTGGCTGTGCGCCTGGCTGCTAAGCAGCAACGGCATCCCCGTAGAGGTGCTTGAACAACCGGTGGGCGGCGCGCAGCTACAACGTGCCGTGACCACCCTGCAACCTTGGGCCGTGCTGATGCACCTTGGCCCACGCATCGATGCCAGCACCTTGCAGCGGACCTTGCAGGGCATCGGTGTGACCAAGCTGCTGGGCGGCGCCACCCTCGCCCTGCACCAAGCCGAGCTGCACGCTTTCGATCTGCCCGACCTTTTCCTGTTCGATACCCCGCAGGCGGCATTGCGTGTGCTGCAAGGCAATGTGCGCCAGCCTGTAGAGACGAGTGCCCCATGCAACTGATCTGGCTGCGCAGCGACCTGCGCATCGACGACAACTCCGCCCTCAGCGTCGCCTGCGAACGCGGCCCGACCGTGGCCTTGTGGCTGGCCAGCCCCGGCCAATGGCAGGCCCACGACGACGCTGCCTGCAAGGTCGACTTCTGGCTGCGCAACCTGCGCCAGCTGCGCCAGGCACTGGAGCAACTGAACATTCCACTGCTGGTGCGCAAGATCGACACGTGGGACCAGGCGCCGGCAACCCTGCTCGACGTGTGCCGGCGGCACAACATCGAAGCGGTGCACTGGAACGACGAATACGGCATCAACGAGGAGCAGCGTGATGCAGCCACGCGCAAGCTGCTGGAGAATGCCGGTGTGCGCGCTCACAGCTACCTGGACCAGCTGTTCTTCCGCCCGGGCACCATCGTGACTCGCAACGGTGACTACTTCCAAGTCTTTTCCCAGTTCAAAAAGGTCTGCCTGGAACACCTGCACCGCAGCCTGCCGACACTGGCCCCGCGGGTGAAGCGCCAGCAGCCACTGGATATCGCCAGCGACCCGATCCCGCAGCATATCGATGGCTTCGACAAGCCCGCCGTTGCGCTGAGTGATTACTGGCCCGCCGGTGAAGACCAGGCGCAGGCGCGGCTTGCCCGCTTCATCGATGAAACGGTCGAAGACTATGCGCACCTGCGCGACCTCCCGGCCAAACCTGGCACCAGCCAACTTTCTGCCTACCTGGCTGCTGGCGTGATCTCGCCCCGCCAATGCCTGCACGCAGCGCTGGCCAGCAACCGCGGCGAGCTCGACAGTGGCAGCAGCGGCGTGCAGACGTGGATCAACGAATTACTCTGGCGCGAGTTCTACAAGCACATCCTGACAGGTTACCCACAGGTCTCCAGGCATCGTGCCTTCCGCCCCCAGACCGAAGCCCTGCCCTGGCGCGATGCGCCAGACGATTTCAAGGCCTGGCAGGAGGGGCGTACCGGCTTCCCGATCATTGACGCGGCCATGCGCCAACTGCTGCACACCGGCTGGATGCACAACCGCCTGCGCATGATCGTCGCGATGTTCCTTAGCAAGAACCTGCTGATCGACTGGCGCCTGGGCGAACGGCACTTCATGCGCCATCTGATAGACGGTGATCTGGCCGCCAACAATGGCGGCTGGCAATGGAGTGCCTCCACCGGCACCGACGCAGTGCCCTATTTCCGCATCTTCAACCCGGTTTCCCAGTCGCAGCGGTTCGACCCCGAAGGCCGCTTCATTCGCTACTGGCTACCGGAATTGCGCGGGCTGGACGAAAAATCCATCCACCAGCCAGTGAAGTCAGCCGATCTTTTTGCTAATAATTCGTATCACAGTCCGATTGTCGATCTCGGCAGCAGTCGCCAGCGTGCACTGGAAGCCTTCAAGGGCCTACCACGCCGGCAGGATCAGAGGGCAGCATCTTGAATTACTCGCGTAGTTTCTGGGTTACGGGGGCCAGCAACGGACTGGGTCTGGCCTTGGTGGAGCGGTTGCTCGAGCAAGGGCACCGGGTTGCCGCAAGTGGCAAAGGAAGCGAGGAACTGGACGCACTGGCCGTGCGCCATGGTGGCCGGCTGTTGCGCCTGCCTTGGCAACTGCATGAAGACGGCACGGCCGCCAGGGCGGCAGAACAGATATGCCATGCCTGGTGTTCGCTGGACGTATTGATCATCAACGGTGGGGCCAGTGATTACCTGGCCGAAGACGTGGCGGACAGCGATGTGTTCGAGGCCATCGTCACTGACAACCAGCTGGCTGGCGAGCATTGCCTGGCCAGTGCACAGCCGTTGCTGGCAAAGGGGCATCAGCCGCAGGTCATGGCGATTTTCAATCGCTATTCGGCCTTGCAGCTCTACTCACCGACCCAGGTTTCGGCGGGCTGGAACAATCTGCCGCAGTGGTCGCGCGAACAGCGCCAGGCGTTGAAAGGGCTGGGGGTTGACCTGACCGTGGTGGCACCGCAGTCGCTGAAGACGCCGGTGACCTCCGAGCAGGCCGTCCCGGATGCCTGGACGCCGCACAGTGCGGCAGATGAACTGATCGCTCGTCTGGCGTTGCGTGAACCGGAGTTGGTGCTGGAAGTGCTGGATATCAGCAGCCTGTGGCCGTTATCTCGCTAAGTTGCGGGTTCTCAGGCCCGGCCTCATCGCGGCTCAACCCACGAAGAGGCCGGCACAGGCTCAGAGCGCCATGCGGTAATGCAGGCTGTAGCTCTCGACACCATCGTTAGGGGTCTGGATCCCCGCATTGGAATAGTGAATCGCCCTTACCCCGACCTCATGCCCACCGGCAAAACGCAGGCCGAAGCCAATTCGGTCTTCGAACTGGAACGCCGAACCTAACTTGTTGCTCTCGAGTTCGGTATGGGCAAATGCCGCCACACCAATCCCCGCTTCGATATACGGCTTTACCGAATTACCGGCGAATTCGTAAACGAACACGGGCGCAAACGAAAGGCTGTGGTTGCTCGACGTCTCGTCACCCTCCCAATAGGTGTAGGCGCCGTCCCAATAGCCAGTCAGCCGGCCGACGCTGGTCTGCCACCAGCTCGCATCCCAGTTGGACTGCAGGCCCAGTCGGTAAACCATGGTGGAATCACCGGTCTGTCCCACCGAAAACGATACATCGGCTGCTTGCGCTGCCACCACATGCCCCAGGGTAAACGCGGCAGCGGCCGCCAAACCGATCAGCTTCCTCATGAAAAACATCCTTTCCTGATGCTGTTATTAGTGTTCGCCTTGTGTCAGGCAAATCGGTAGAAATCGGCAAGGCAACGATAGTTCAGCTGTTTTCACATTTTTTTTACAACTGAAAGCGTTGCACGACGTCCGACTTGTGCCACAGCACTGGCAGGATGTTTCTCAGGGCCTGCGGTTCGCCGCTGGTCCAGAATGCCGCATCACGCGCCGGCCCCGCTGCCAGGAGATCGCGTGCGGCCAGCAGGCGTTGCAACTGGCGCGCCACGGCGGCTCCGGTATCGATGATGGCCACATCGGCGGGCACCATCTGCGCCAGCAGCGAACGCAGGAACGGGTAATGGGTGCAGCCGAGGATCAAGGTATCGCAGCCAGCGGTGAGCAGCGGCTGCACATAACCCAGCAGCAACTGGCGCAGCTGCGGGCTGCCGAGGTCACCGGTTTCGATCAGCTCGACCAGTCCCGGGCAGGGTTGGGTGACCACTTGCACGTCGTTGGCGAAACGGTCGAGCAAGGCGGCAAACTTGGCACTCTGCAAGGTGCCGGTGGTGGCCAGCACGCCGACCACGCCCGAGCGGGTGGCGGCGGCAGCAGGCTTGACCGCCGGCTCCATGCCGACCAAGGGCCAGTCGGGGTACAGCTCGCGCAGGTCGCCGACCGCAGCCACGGTCGCGGTATTGCAGGCCAGGACCATTGCCTTGGCACCTTGCGCCTGGAAGAACTCGGCGATGCGCCGGCAGCGCTGGCGGATGTAGTCCGCAGACTTTTCGCCATAAGGCACATGACCGCAATCGCCCACATAGAGCAGCGACTCATTGGGCAACAGGCGCTGGATTTCGGCGAGCACCGACAAACCGCCGACCCCCGAGTCCATCACGCCGACCGGCGCCGAGCGATCAGCCATCGCGCTTGCCACACACGGCACAAGCCGGGTCTCGCTTGACCCGCAACTCACGCAGGCGCGTGCCGAGGGCGTCGATCAACAGCAGGCGGCCTATCAGCGGTTCACCGAAGCCGGCCAGCAGTTTCATCGCTTCCAGCGCCTGCAGGCTTCCCACCAGTCCAACCAGCGGGCCGATCACGCCGGCTTCGCTGCAGGTCAGCTCATCTTCGCTGCCGTGGCCGTACAGGCAGTGGTAGCAAGGGCTGTAGTCACGACGCGGGTCGAACACCGACAACTGGCCTTCCAGTCGGATCGCCGCGCCACTCACCAGGGGTTTACCCGCTGCGAAGCAGGCCGCATTGACCGCCTCGCGGGTGCCGAAGTTGTCAGAGCAGTCCAGCACCAGGTCGACCGCAGCCACCGCAGCGGCCAGGGAGTCTTGGTCCAGTGCCTGGCGGTGGGCGACCAGCGCGATCTCGGGGTTGATCGCCTGCAGCCGCTGCAGCGCCGAATCCACTTTGCTCATGCCGACGCTGTCGCTGTCATGGATGACCTGGCGTTGCAGGTTGGTCAGGTCGACGGTGTCGAAGTCGGCCAGGTGCAGCTCACCTACGCCCGCAGCCGCCAGGTACAGCGCCACTGGCGAGCCGAGGCCACCGAGACCGACGATCAATGCCTTGCTGCGCTTGAGCCGCAGTTGGCCATCGATGTCCACCTGGGCCAGCAGGATCTGCCGGCTGTAACGCAACAGCTCCTGATCGCTCAACATGGCAGACGCCCCAGTGAAATACGCTCATGGCCACCCAGGTCCTTGCGGCTGGCCACCTCGGTGAAGCCTTGTGCGGCCAACAGGGCACGTACGTCCGTCGCCTGGTCGTAACCGTGCTCGAGCAGCAGCCAGCCACCCGGCACCAGGTGCTCAGGCGCCTGGGCGACGATCACCCGCAGGTCATCAAGGCCATCGCTACCAGCCACCAGCGCACTGCTGGGCTCGAAACGCACGTCGCCCTCGACCAGGTGCGGGTCTTCAGCGCGGATGTATGGCGGGTTGCTGAGAATCAGGTCGAAACGTTGCCCGGCGAGGCTGCCAAACCAGTGGCTGACCAGCACCCGGACGTTACTCAGGCCCAGGCGCTGGCGATTGCGCTCGGCCAAGGCCACGGCCTCTTCGACGCGGTCCACCGCCGTTACCTGCCAGGCCGGGCAATCGCTGGCCAGGGCCAGGGCGATGGCGCCAGTGCCGGTGCCCAGGTCGAGGACCTTGGCAGGCGATGCGGGCTGCAGCTCCAGGGCGGTTTCGACCAGCAGCTCGGTATCCGGGCGTGGAATCAGCGTATGCGGCGCCACTTCAAGGTCGAGCTTCCAGAAGCCCTGCTGCCCGAGGATGTAGGCCACCGGCTCGCCGGCCCGGCGGCGCTGCAGGTAGCTGGCGTAGGTCTCGGCATCTTCGCTGCTGACGATGCGCTCGGGCCAGGTGTGCAGGAAGCTGCGCGACTTGCCGATGGCAGCGGCGAGCAACAGTTCGGCGTCCAGGCGTTCGCTGGGCGAGTCCGGCAGCTGCGCGTTGCGCAGGAGGCTGGCAATGATGGTCATCAGTCCCCCAGGGCAGCCAGCTGGTCGGCCTGGTATTCGGCCAACAGCGGTTCGATGACGGCCTCCACGCCACCGGCAAGGATGTCGTCGAGGGAGTACAGGGTCAGGTTGATGCGGTGATCGGTCACCCGTCCCTGTGGGTAATTGTAGGTACGGATGCGTTCGGAGCGGTCACCGGAGCCGACCAGCAACTTGCGCTCGCTGGCGATGGCGTTCTGCGCGGCACTGGTCTGCATGTCATTGAGCTTGGCCGACAGCCAGGACATGGCGCGGGCGCGGTTCTTGTGTTGCGAACGCTCTTCCTGGCACTCGACCACGATGCCGGTGGGCAAGTGGGTGATGCGGATCGCCGAGTCGGTCTTGTTCACATGCTGACCACCAGCACCCGAGGCACGGTAGGTATCTACACGCAGGTCGGCCGGGTTGATCTCGATTGCCGCTTGCTCGTCAGGCTCGGGCAGCACGGCAACGGTGCAGGCCGAGGTGTGGATACGGCCCTGGGATTCGGTTTCCGGCACCCGCTGAACACGGTGCGCGCCAGACTCGAACTTGAGCTTGCCGTACACGTTGTCGCCTTCGACACGGGCGATGATCTCTTTGTAACCGCCGTGCTCGCCTTCGTTCTCGGAGAGAATCTCCAGGCGCCAGCCGCGCTTCTCGGCGTAGCGCGAGTACATGCGGAACAGGTCGCCAGAGAAGATCGCCGCTTCGTCACCGCCAGTACCGGCACGGATCTCGAGGAATACGTTGCGGCCATCGTTGGGATCCTTGGGTAGCAGCATGCGCTGCAGGTTGGACTCCAGTTCGACCAGCTGCTCCTTGGCTTCGCGCACTTCTTCAACGGCCATTTCGCGCAGGTCGGGGTCAGCGTCCTTGAGCAGCGCCTGGGCGCCTTCAAGGTCGTCCTGCACCTTGCGCCATTCTTTGTAGGCGGCATGAACCGGCTCGACTTCGGCATATTCGCGGGAATAGGCGCGGAAGCGGGTCTGGTCGGAAATCACTTCGGCGTCACCGAGCAGCGCGGTGAGTTCCTCGAAGCGGTCCTGGAGAATCTCCAGTTTGTTCAGCAGCGACGCTTTCATTGCGGGGATTTGTCCGTCGAGCCCTCGTTGAGGGCAAAGAGTTCCTGGGCCATGGCCAGCGCATCGAGGCGGCCCTCGGCCGAGAGCTTTTTCAGCTGCACGCTAGGGGCATGCAGGAGTTTGTTGGTCAGGCCCCGGGCCAGTTGCGCCAATACTTCTTCGGGGTTGCCGCCATTGGCCAGCAGGCGCTGGGCCTTTTGCAGTTCTTCGTCGCGCAGGCGCTCGCTTTGCTGGCGGTAGGCGCGCAGCACATCGACCGCGGCCAGTTCGCGCAGGCGCAGCATGAAATCTTCGGCGCCCACCGAAACCAGCTCTTCGGCGGCCTGGGCTGCACCCTGGCGGCTCTTGAGGTTTTCCGCGACCACCTCGTGCAGGTCATCGACGGTGTACAGGTAGACGTCGTCGAGTTCGCCCACTTGCGGCTCGATGTCACGCGGGACGGCGATATCGACCATGAAGATCGGTTTGTGCCGGCGCTGCTTCAGCGCGCTTTCCACCGCGCCCTTGCCGAGGATCGGCAACTGGCTGGCTGTGGAGCTGATGACGATATCGCTGTTGGCCAGCTCCTGCGGGATGTCGGCCAGCAGCACGGCATGGGCACCGAACTGCTCGGCGAGGATGCTCGCCCGCTCCAGGGTGCGGTTGGCCACGACGATGCGGCGCACACCTTGTTCATGCAGGTGACGGGCGACCAGGGTGATGGTTTCGCCGGCACCGATCAGCAGGGCCTGGCTGCGGCCCAGGTCGCTGAAGATCTGCTTGGCCAGGCTGACCGCAGCGAATGCCACGGAAACCGGGTTTTCGCCGATCGCGGTGTCGGTGCGCACCTGCTTGGCGGCGCTGAAGGTGGCCTGGAACAGGCGCCCGAGCAGCGGGCCGATGGTGCCGGCCTCACGCGCCACCGCATAGGCGGACTTCATCTGACCGAGGATCTGCGGTTCGCCGAGCACCAGCGAATCGAGCCCGGAGGCGACCCGCATCATGTGCTTCACCGCATCGTGCTCTTCGTGGACGTAGGCGCTGGCGCGCAGTTCGTCCAGGCTCAGCCGGTGATACTCGGCCAGCCATTGCAGAACGGCGTCGGCGGACAGGTGGTCCTGCTCTATATAAAGCTCGCTACGGTTGCAGGTCGACAGGATCGCCGCCTCACGGCTGGCGGTCAGTCGGCAGAGCTGCTGCAGGGCGTCGACCAGCTGCTCTGGGGTAAACGCCACGCGCTCGCGTACGTCTACCGAGGCAGTCTTATGGTTGATACCAAGTGCAAGAAAGGCCATGCAAGGTCGCTGGTTGTGACGAGAAGCCGATAATTGTCCTCTTTCGCAGGTTTTAGAACAACCACCGTTCGCTATTGTCGTGATAGGGCGGACCAACCTGGCCCCAGGGAGCCCTGTCCACGCCCCGCCCGAAAAAACCCCACCGCCAAGGCAAGCGCAAAATCTGTGGGAGCGGGCATGCCCGCGAAAAGGCCAGAGCAGGAGAAGCGAATCCCCCAGTCGCCTCCCCTCGTGACACTCTCCGCTCCGAGCGTCCATAAGTCACAAGGGAATATTTCCTACAATTAGCACCTGTCAATGAAACTTCCCGACACATCTAAGGCAAAGTTATCCACAATCTTGTAGTCCATTTCCCAAATGGATGTCCCTCTATTGCCTTCCCGATATCGGTGCCTAGCCTGCCAATCACTGACCGGGCCAAGTCCGAAATTTCGGGGTATGCGGATAAGGTTGCCGGGGTGGGCAAAGCTGCGCGCCTGATCAAGAATGGCAGCTATATCGGTGTAGCACTCGGAGTGGGAGCTACGGGACTCGAGATTCAGAAGGCCTGTACCTTGGGGAGAGAGGAGGAATGCAGCAGAGCGCAGTTCGTCGAGACTGCATCTTTGGTTGGTGGTTTAGCAGGTGCTAGCGCTGGAGCATATGCTGGCGCATATATTGGCCCAGCGGTGTGCGCAGTTCTGGGCGTCGCCAGTGGTGGGACAGGCACACTTGCTTGCGCAGTTGTGGGAGGAGCTATAGGAGGAAAATCTGCTGGTGATTACGCTGGAGAAAAGGGCAAATCCTTCGGTGAATTTCTATATCGGGAAAGCCTGAAGTGAATACGACCTGGGAACCGGGAATAGTGGGGATTTCAATCATTGTCCCCATGGCACTCACATTCATTACCCAGTGCTACGTTGCTCAAAAATACACCGAGCTTTTTGAGTCTTTTCTATCAAATTGCAAATACGTCATAGATAACAGAAAAATCTACAGGTTCGCGGGCCTGCCAGGAAAGCTGATACGCACTGGTTCCATATCGGTAGTATTGGCAACCCCCAAATTGTTCATATGGCGAGGACTCGCTAACGCAGAGGAGGTCAAGGCTTTCCCCCGAAAGCATCGACGCATTCTTCTTTGCCTGCTGGCCTTGCATCTGACGCTGCTCTCTGCGCTCGTGCTCTCCCACTTCCTGTTTCCCGTTAAATAGCCGAATCAACGGAGCGATCTACACCACCGAACCTCTCACCTACCCCGCTGTCCGACCTAGCACCACCCAAGCTGTAAACCACGACCTTCGCAGGTGGGTTTGCCCTCGCGCTTGTGTCATCATGCTCCGACCGCCGGTTAGTCTTTTTAAGCCTCTCTATGAACAGACCCTACGCATTGCTGCTTGCCTTCGCCCTGCTCCAGGGCTGCCAGAGCCTGGCCCCGCAAAAGGCCGAGCCTCCCGCCGCCGAGGCCGAGGCGAAGAAGCCCGTGGTGTATGGGTCGTTCACGCAAGACACTCTTTATAGCCTGCTGGTGGCCGAACTGGCCGGCCAGCGCAACCGCTTCGACATCGCCCTGGCCAACTACGCCGACCAGGCCGAGAAGACCCAGGACCCGGGCGTTTCCGAGCGCGCGTACCGGATTGCCGAGTACCTCGGCGCCGACGAGCCGGCGCTGGACAGCGCACTGATCTGGGCCAAGAACGACCCGGACAACCTCGACGCCCAGCGCGCCGCCGCCATTCAGCTGGCCCGCGCCGGCCGCTACGACGACTCCATGGCCTATATGGAGAAGGTGCTGCAAGGCCAGGGTGACACCCACTTCGACTTCCTTGCCCTGTCCGCCGCCGAAACCGACCAGAGCACCCGCGACGGCCTGATGCAGAGCTTCGATCGCCTGCTGGTCAAATACCCGGACAACAGCCAGTTGGTGTTCGGCAAGGCGCTGCTGCTGAACCAGGACGGCAAGGCCCAGCAAGCCCTCGACCTGCTCGAAGCGCACCCGGCGCAGAATGGCGAAATCGCCCCGATCCTGTTGCGCGCCCGCCTGCTCCAGGCTCTGGACCGTGGGCCGGAAGCGCTGCCGTTGCTGCGCGGGGCAATCCGTGACAACCCCGATGACAAGCGCCTGCGCCTGACCTATGCGCGCACCTTGGTCGAACAGGACCGCATGGCCGACGCCAAGGCCGAATTCCTCAGCCTGGTCCAGCAGTACCCGGATGATGACGAAGCGCGTTACTCCCTGGCCTTGGTGTGCCTGGAGATGAAGGACTGGGATGAAGCCGAGGTCTACCTGCGCGAGCTGATCGAGCGCGACAGCAACGTCGACGCCGCCCGCCTCAACCTGGGCCGCATCGCCGAAGAGCGCCATGACCCGGCCGGCGCCCTGCGCGAATACGCCCTGGTCGGCAACGGCCCGGATTACCTGCCGGCGCAACTGCGCCAAGCCGACATCCTGATCGCCAACGGCCGCGGCACCGAGGCTTCGCGCCTGCTCGCCGAGGCCCGCGAGGCGCAGCCGGACTACGCGGTGCAGCTGTACCTGATCGAATCGGAAAGCTACAGCAACAACAACAAGGACGCCCAGGCCGACCAGGTGCTGCAGCAAGCCCTCAAGCGCTACCCGGACGACCTCAACCTCCTTTATACCCGCGCCATGCTCGCCGAAAAGCGCAATGACCTTCCGCTGATGGAAAAAGACCTGCGCGCCATCATCGCCCGCGAGCCGGACAACGCCATGGCGCTGAACGCCCTCGGCTACACCCTGGCCGACCGCACCACCCGCTACGACGAAGCGAAGGCACTGATCGACAAGGCCCACCAGCTGACCCCGGACGACCCAGCCGTGCTCGACAGCATGGGCTGGATCAACTATCGCCTGGGCCACCTCGAAGAGGCTGAAGACTACCTGCGCCAGGCCTTTGCTCGCTTCCCCGACCACGAAGTGGCCGCTCACCTGGGCGAAGTCCTGTGGGCCAACGGCAAGCGCCGCGAAGCCCGCCAGGTCTGGGCCAAGGGCTTCGAAGCCCAGGCCGACAGCCCCATCCTGCGCAAGACCCTCCTGCGCCTGACCGGATCCGAGACTCTTTAACGCCATGTTTCTGCGCCATTGCATCACCTTCACCCTGATCGCCCTGCTGGCCGGCTGTGCCGGCTTCGGTAGCCGTGAGGCCTTGCAGGGCCACGGCGACCCACAGCAGTGGCGCGCCCACAAAGAGCAGCTGAGCAGCCTCGACGGCTGGCAGATCAACGGCAAGGTCGGCATCCGCGCCCCGCGCGACTCCGGCAGCGGCACGCTGTTCTGGCTGCAACGCCAGGATTACTACGACATCCGCCTGGCCGGCCCGCTCGGCCGTGGCGCAGCTCGCCTGACTGGCCGCCCGGGTGGCGTGGTGCTGGAAGTGGCCAACCAGGGCCGCTATGAAGCCGGCAGCCCCGAAGCCCTGCTGGAAGAACAGCTCGGTTGGCAGCTGCCGGTCTCGCACCTGGTCTGGTGGGTACGCGGCCTGCCCGCCCCCGACAGCAAGAGCAAGCTGACCCTGGATGGCGACAGCCGCCTGGCCAGCCTCGACCAGGATGGCTGGCAGGTTCAGTACCTGAGCTATACCGAGCAGAACGGCTACTGGCTGCCGGAACGCATGAAGCTGCATGGCAAAGACCTCGACGTGACCCTGGTGGTCAAGGACTGGCAACCGCGCCAGCTGGGGCACTGATCCATGCACACGCTCACCCTGCCCGCCCCGGCCAAGCTCAACCTGTGGCTGCACATCATCGGTCGCCGCGCCGACGGTTACCACGAGCTGGAAACCGTGTTCCAGTTTCTCGACCATGGCGACGAGCTGAGCTTCGCCCTGCGCGAAGACGGCGTGATCCGCCTGCATACCGAAATCGAAGGCGTGCCCCACGACAGCAACCTGATCGTGCGCGCCGCGCGTAAATTGCAGGAACAGTCCGGCACCCGGCTGGGTGCCGATATCTGGCTGACCAAGGTACTGCCCATGGGCGGCGGTATCGGCGGCGGCAGCTCGGATGCGGCGACCACGCTGCTGGCGCTGGCCCACCTGTGGCAGCTGGACTGGGACGAAGACCGCCTGGCCGCGCTGGGCTTGAGCCTGGGCGCCGATGTGCCGGTGTTCGTCCGTGGCCATGCCGCCTTTGCCCAGGGCGTCGGTGAGCAACTGACCCCGGTCGACCCGGAAGAGCCGTGGTATGTCGTCCTGGTGCCGCAAGTGTCTGTCAGCACAGTAGAAATTTTTTCACATCCACAGTTGACACGTGATTCCCTCCCCCTTAAGATGCGCCCCGTTCCCAAGGGAAACAGTCGAAATGACTGCCAACCGGTGGTAGAGCAGAATTATCCGGAAGTTCGCAACGCGCTGAATTCACTGGGTAAATTCACAGAGGCTCGACTAACCGGCACTGGAAGTTGTGTGTTTGGGGCCTTCCCAAGCAAAGCCGAAGCTGATAAAGTTCTGGCCCTTCTTTCAGCGACCCAAACAGGGTTTGTGGCGAAAGGAAGCAATATTTCGATGTTGCATCGCAAGCTGCAAAGTCTGGTCAAGAAGTCGAGCGCATAAGCGTTCGCAGCAACAGATACAGGGGCGTCGCCAAGCGGTAAGGCAGCAGGTTTTGATCCTGCCATGCGTTGGTTCGAATCCAGCCGCCCCTGCCATTTTCCTTATACTCATCCAGGTATACCCTCAGCCTTCAGGTACTGCGCGTGTCCAAGATGATGGTCTTTACGGGGAACGCTAACCCCGATCTGGCTCGGCGTGTCGTACGTCAGCTGCATATCCCTCTCGGTGACGTCTCTGTCGGTAAATTCTCCGACGGTGAGATCAGCACTGAGATCAATGAAAATGTCCGCGGTAAAGACGTCTTCATTATTCAGCCGACCTGTGCCCCGACCAACGATAACCTGATGGAACTGGTAGTGATGGCCGACGCCTTCCGCCGCTCCTCAGCATCCCGAATCACCGCCGTGATTCCGTACTTCGGATATGCCCGCCAGGACCGCCGTCCGCGTTCGGCACGTGTAGCCATCAGCGCCAAAGTCGTTGCTGACATGCTCACTGTCGTGGGTATCGACCGTGTTCTCACCGTCGACCTGCACGCTGACCAGATCCAAGGCTTCTTCGATATCCCGGTCGACAACATCTACGGCTCGCCCGTACTGGTCGACGACATCGAAGACCAGCGTTTCGAGAACCTGATGATCGTTTCCCCGGACATCGGTGGCGTTGTGCGCGCACGCGCCGTTGCCAAGTCCCTGGGCGTCGACCTCGGTATCATCGACAAACGCCGTGAAAAGGCTAACCACTCCGAGGTCATGCACATCATCGGCGACGTCGAAGGGCGCACCTGCATCCTGGTAGACGACATGGTCGACACCGCCGGCACCCTGTGCCACGCGGCCAAAGCCCTGAAAGAGCACGGCGCTGCCAAGGTTTACGCCTACTGCACGCACCCTGTCCTGTCGGGCCGCGCGATCGAGAACATCGAGAAGTCGGTACTGGACGAGCTGGTGGTGACCAACACCGTTCCGCTGTCTGCCGCTGCTCAAGCCTGTGACCGTATCCGCCAGCTGGATATCGCACCGGTTGTCGCTGAAGCGGTCCGTCGCATCAGCAACGAAGAATCGATCAGCGCGATGTTCCGCTAAGCGGAACGCGTGTTGATGTGAAGCGCCCCGCCCCAGCATGTGTTGGGGCGGGGCTTTTTTGCCATCCCCGTCTGGCGCTGGTCGCAAACGCCATTCGGGAGGCTATTTTGGAGAAGCAAAATGACTGATTTCATCCTGAACGCCCAAGCGCGTACTGACCTGGGGAAAGGTGCGAGCCGCCGCCTGCGTCACTCCGCCAGCATCCCTGCCGTTGTATACGGTGGCGATAAAGAAGCTCAATCCCTGACCATCGTGGCCAAGGAAATCGCCAAGCTGTTCGAAAACGAAGCTGCCTTCAGCCACGTTATCGAACTGAACGTCGACGGCACCAAGCAGAACGTCATCGTCAAGGCCATGCAGCGCCACCCAGCCAAAGGCTTCATCATGCACGCCGACTTCGTTCGCGTCGTTGCTGGCCAGAAGCTGACCGCTGTTGTTCCAGTGCACTTCATCAACGAAGAAGCACCGGTCAAGAAAGGCGGCGAGATCTCGCACGTTGAATCGCAGATCGAAGTTTCCTGCGAAGCCAAAGACCTGCCAGAGTTCATCGAAGTCGACCTGGCCAACGCCGAAATCGGCACCATCATCCACCTGTCGGACCTGAAAGCTCCGAAAGGCGTAGAGTTCGTTGCTCTGGCCCACGGTGATGACAAAGCTGTTGCCAACGTTCACGCTCCGCGCGTTTCCGCCGAAGCTGCTGAAGAAGGCGCTGCCGAGTAATCCACTCGCACGCCGGTGTTGATCGGGTTACAGTGCGCCCCGCGCCCTGTAACCCACCAACTCCAAGGAAGAGCCCCTGACGTGACCGCCATCCAGTTGATCGTTGGCCTGGGTAACCCCGGCCCCGAATACGAACAGACCCGGCATAACGCAGGGGCTCTTTTCGTTGAACGCATTGCCAGCGCCCAGCGTGTATCGCTGACTGCTGACAAAAAATATTTCGGCCTGACGGCTAAATTCAGCCATCAGGGCAACGACGTTCGTCTGTTAATCCCCACCACCTACATGAACCGTAGCGGCCAGGCCGTGGCGGCATTGGCCAATTTCTTCCGCATCAAGCCGGAAGCGATCCTGGTGGCACACGACGAACTCGACCTGCCTCCGGGCGTTGCCAAGCTCAAGCGCGGCGGCGGCCATGGGGGCCACAACGGCCTGCGCGACATCATCGCGCAGCTCGGCAACCAGAACGACTTCCACCGCCTGCGGCTTGGCATTGGCCACCCGGGCGACGCCAAACTGGTCTCCAACTTCGTCCTGGGCCGCGCGCCGCGCGCCGAGCAGGAGAAGCTCGACGCCAGCATCGATTTTGCCCTCGGCGTGCTGCCGGACGTGCTGGCTGGCGACTTCGCCAAGGCCATGCGCGAGCTGCACAGCCAGAAGGCCTGATTTCCTAGAGAGGGGAATACCCATGGGTTTCAATTGCGGCATCGTCGGCCTGCCCAACGTCGGCAAGTCCACCCTGTTCAACGCCCTGACCAAGTCTGGCATCGCGGCGGAGAACTTCCCTTTCTGCACCATCGAGCCGAACAGCGGCATCGTGCCGATGCCCGATGCGCGCCTGGCGGCGCTGGCGGAAATCGTCAAGCCTAACCGCATCCTGCCGACCACCATGGAGTTCGTCGACATTGCAGGCCTGGTGGCCGGTGCGTCGAAAGGTGAAGGCCTGGGCAACAAGTTCCTCGCCAACATCCGCGAGACCGACGCCATCGCCCACGTGGTGCGCTGCTTCGAAGACGAGAACGTGATCCACGTTTCCAACAGCGTCGACCCCAAGCGCGACATCGAGATCATTGACCTCGAACTGATCTTCGCCGACCTCGACAGCTGCGAGAAGCAACTGCAGAAAGTTGCTCGCAACGCCAAGGGCGGCGACAAGGACGCCCTGGCGCAAAAGGCGATTCTGGAGAAGCTGATCCCGCACTTCACCGAAGGCAAGCCAGCGCGCAGCCTGATGAAGCACATGGCTGACGACGAGAAGGCCATGATCCGTGGCTTCCACCTGCTGACCAGCAAGCCGGTGATGTACATCGCCAACGTCGCCGAAGACGGCTTCGACAACAACCCGCACCTGGACGTGGTCAAGGCCATCGCCGAGGAAGAAGGCGCGGTCGTGGTGCCGGTGTGCAACAAGATCGAGGCGGAAATCGCCGAGCTGGAAGACGGCGAAGAGAAGGACATGTTCCTCGAGGCCCTGGGCCTGGAAGAGCCTGGCCTGAACCGCGTGATCCGCGCCGGTTACGAGCTGCTCAACCTGCAGACCTACTTCACTGCCGGCGTGCAGGAAGTGCGCGCCTGGACCGTACGCGTCGGCGCCACCGCCCCGCAGGCCGCTGGCGTGATCCACACCGACTTCGAAAAAGGCTTCATCCGCGCCGAAGTGGTCGCCTATGACGACTTCATCCAGTTCAAGGGTGAAAGCGGTGCCAAGGAAGCCGGTAAATGGCGCCTGGAAGGCAAGGACTACATCGTCAAAGACGGCGACGTGATGCACTTCCGCTTCAACGTCTAAACGGCAGTCTGCAGCACTGAAAACCCCTTGAGGCCCATGGTTTCAAGGGGTTTTGTCTTTGAGCTTCTCCTGCACGATTGCCGGGGCTGCTTTGCAGCCCTTTCGCGACACAAGGCCGCTCCTACAGATACAGCGAAATCTGGATAACTGCGCTGTACTTGTAGGAGCGGCCTTGTGTCGCGAAAGGGCCGCAGAGCGGCCCCAACTTTCTGCATCTAAGCAGAGTATCTAAAGGACCACCTAGCGCTTCATGCGCCCTCCTCCCAGGAGCCTCGACCATGCATGAAACGCCTCCCCGCTCGGGCTTCGACTGGCAGCGCTGGCTCCCCGGCCTGGCCACCCTGCTGCACTACCAGCCCGCCTGGCTGCCCAAGGACATCGCCGCCGGCCTGGTGCTGACCACCATGCTGGTGCCGGTCGGCATCGCCTACGCCGAAGCTTCCGGGGTACCGGGCATCTACGGCCTGTACGCCACCATCATCCCGCTGCTGGCCTACGCCCTGTTCGGCCCCAGCCGCATCCTGGTGCTCGGCCCGGACTCGGCACTGGCCGCGCCAATCCTGGCGGTGGTCGTGCAGTACGCCGCCAGCGACCCGCAGCGCGCCATCGCCATCGCCATCGCCAGCCTGATGGCCCTGGTGGCCGGCGCCTTCTGCATGATCGCCGGGCTGCTGCGCCTGGGCTTCATCACCGAGCTGCTGTCCAAGCCGATCCGCTACGGCTACATGAACGGTATCGCCCTCACCGTGCTGATCAGCCAGCTACCCAAGCTGTTCGGTATCAAAGTCGATAGCGGGGGGCCCTTGCGCGACCTCTGGCACCTTGGCCAGGCACTGTTCGCCGGCCAGGGACACTGGCCAAGCTTCATCGTCGGCGCCGGCAGCCTGGTGCTGATCCTCCTGCTCAAACCCTTCAAGCGCATCCCTGGAATCCTGATCGCCGTGGTGCTGGCGACCCTGGCCGTGAGCCTGTTCAACCTCGACCAGATGGGCGTCAAGGTACTCGGCCAGTTGCCACAGGGTCTGCCCAGCTTCGTCTTCCCATGGGTAAGCGACATCGACCTGGTCGAAGTGGTGCTGGGCGGGATTGCCGTGGCCCTGGTGTCGTTTGCCGACACCAGCGTGCTGTCGCGCTCCTATGCCGCGCGGCTCAAGACACCGGTCAACCCCAACCAGGAGATGTTCGGCCTGGGCGTTGCCAACCTGGCCTCCGGCCTGTTCCAGGGCATCCCCATCAGCAGCAGCTCGTCACGTACCCCGGTGGCCGAGGCAGCGGGCTCGAAAACCCAGCTGACCGGCATCATCGGCGCGCTGGCGGTGACCCTGTTGCTGCTGGTCGCCCCCAACCTGATGCAGCACCTGCCCAACAGCGCCTTGGCTGCCGTGGTCATCGCCGCCGCTTTGGGGCTGTTCGAGTTCGCCGACCTCAAGCGCATCTTCCGCATGCAGCAATGGGAGTTCTGGCTGTCGTTCACCTGCTTCGTCGGCGTCGCGGTGTTCGGTGCCATCCCGGGTATCTGCATTGCCGTGGCGATCTCGGTGATCGAATTCCTGTGGGACGGCTGGAGGCCGCATTTCGCCGTGCTCGGGCGGGTCGATGGCACCCGCGGCTACCACGACGTGAAACGTTATCCACAGGCCCGGCGGATTCCCGGGCTGGTGCTGCTGCGCTGGGATGCGCCGCTGTTCTTCGCCAACGCCGAGCAGTTCCAGGGTACGGTGCTGGCGGCGGTGGACGAATCGCCGACTCCGGTGCAGCGGCTGGTGATTGCAGCGGAACCTGTGACCAGCATCGATATCACTTCGGCAGACATGCTCGCCGAGCTGGATCGGGCGCTGGAAGCTCGGGGGGTGGAGCTGCAGTTTGCCGAGATGAAAGACCCGGTGAAAGACAAGATGAAGCGCTTCGAGTTGTTCGAGCATATGGGGGAGCGGGCGTTTCACCCTACGGTCGGGGCGGCGGTGGATGCCTACCTGGCAGATACCGGGATTGATTGGAAGCCCTGAGTTCCCTGTACCGGCCTCTTCGCGGGCTTGCCCGCTCCCACAGGGTGTGTGTGATCCCATCAGCGACGCTGTACCTGTGGGAGCGGGCGTGCCCGCGAATAGGCCGGTGCAGGGGGGCTAGGCAGCCCGAACCCGGCGCCGGTCGATCCAGATCAGCATGGCACTGGCATACAGCGACACCGCCACGAACAGCGCCATGCGCACGGCAAACGCCTTGTACACATCCTGCCCGCCAGCACTGTCCTGCACCGACTGCCCGAGCAGGATCAGCATGGTCGTCAGGCAGCTCACCCAGTACGCCGGGCTCTGCCGGGTCTGCACCGCACGGTAAAGCCTGCGCGCCTGCCAGAGGACGAACAGCAGCACCCATAGAAAGAACATCCACAGGTGAACGAACAGGCTCAACGCGCCCCACACCAGCATTGCCAGTAGCCCAGCCAGCAAGGTCGAGCCGATCAGCTCGCGGCTGGCATGCCGCGCCCGCGTCTCCCCGGCCTGCTGCCCCAGGCTCACCGCCTTCATGATCAGCGGCATGAACTGATCCGGGGCGATCAACGCCAGCAGAAACGCCGGCATCACGATAAGCGTGGCGCGCAGGGCAACCCAGCCGACATCCGCGCTGTCCAGCAAGGGCGGCGACGGCTGCACAGGCGCGCCGGGCGGCTCGGGAAACAGCACATGGGCCAACGCGCTCCCCAACACCGCCAATAGCATGCCCTTGGCCAACGCCTCGACCACCGACAGCGCCAAGGTAAAATCGCTGGTGCCAGCCGCCGCGATCATGGTCAGGCCGATCACCAGCAGGTTGGCCAGCAGGCCATTGCCGCCCTTGAGCGCGTAGCGCAAGACCAGGAACACCCCCACGCCGACCAGCAGCACCCCGCTCACCGGAGCATGGCGCAACAGCGGAATCAGCAACAGGCCGCTGCCGCAACTGAGCAATACCAGGATCGCCAGTGCCGGCGCTGCCTTGAACGGCAGCGGCTCGCTGCGCATGGCCAGCAACAGCACCGCAAACACCGGCGCCAGGATCGGCACCGGCAGGCCCAGGCCAAAGCTGGTCGCCAGGCACAGCGCCACTCCCCAGGCCAGGCGCAGCGCGCGCAGGCGGCGCAGCTCAATAGGCATACGACAGCCAGCTCATCAGCCACATGAACACGCGACCCAGCAGGTTCAGCGGGTTGCCTTCGCTGGGCAGGGCCATGACTTCGGCCTGGCCACCCACACGCAATCCGGACTTGTCGTTGAGCTGATCACGGTCGAGTTCGACGATCACCGGGAAGCGCTGCGCCGAACGCAGCCAGTCGCGGCTGTTCTGCACTGTTGGCAAGGCCCCAGGGGGCGCAGGCTGGCCGACGCTCACGCCATAGCCGATGCTGCGGATCTGCCCCTTCAGCACGGTGCCGGGCAAGGCATCGAGTACCACCAGCACCGGCGCGCCGGGGCGCAGGCGACCGAGGTTGTTCTCGGTCATGTCGGCACTGATCCACACGTCGTGGATGGTGATCAGGGTCATCATCGGGCTGCCGGCACCCACGTAGTGGCCCACGTCGGTGCGCAGGTCGGTAATCAAACCGTTGGCGTCGGCGCGCACCACGGTGCGGGCCAGGTCCAGGCGCGCCTTTTCCACGTTGGCCGCGGCGCTGCGCAGTTGAGCGTTATCGGCGTCGGCCCCGCCCTGCTGCTCGCGGGCCCGTTCGACCTCGGCGCGGGCGGCTGCCACCTGGCTGATGGCCTGGTCACGGGTGGCCTGCGCACCTTCCAGACGACGCACCGATACCGTGCCCGGGTCTTCATCGATCAAGCGCTTGAGCCGCTCGGCATCCTGGCGCGCCTTGCGTTCGTTGGCCTGTGCCGCCACCAGCGCGGCCTGGGCCGAGTCGATGCCGGCGGTACTGGCGCCGATCTGCCGGCGCACGGTGTCCAGGTCGGCTTCAGCGCGGGCCAGGGCGATGCGGTACTGTTCCTGGTCGAGTTCGAACAGCACATCGCCCTGGCGCACTTGCTGGTTGTTGCCCACCGCCACGCGCTTGATCTGCCCGGCCACTTCGGCGGCCACCGGTACCACGTAGGCCTGCAGCCGGGCTTGTTGGGTGTAGGGCGTGAAACGGTCGGCCAGCAGGTACCAGACCAGGCTGACAGCGATCAGGATCAACACCCAGCGCATGCCGCGATCGGGGGCTGGCGGCTTCTGCGCAGAATCACTCATTTCGGCTCACCTTGTGCGGGGTCGGCGGCGGCCGGCTCGTCGAGCAGGTCGCCCCAATCGGTACGGTTTTGCATCTTCTGGCGGGTAACAGGGTCGATCGGTTTGCGGTTGTTGTCCCAGCCGCCGCCCAGTGCCTTGTACAAGCTCACCAGGCTGCTCACCGCATTGCCACGGCTGACCAGGTAGCCGTCCTGCTGCTGCAACAGCAGCTGCTGGGCGTCGAGCACGCGCTGGAAGTCGGCAAAGCCTTCCTGGTACTGCGAACTGGCCAGGGTCAGCGAACGCTGGGCGGCCTGCGAGGCATCCTGGCGAATGCTGGCGCTTTGCAGCGAGCGCACCAGGCCGCTGGCAGCAGCGTCGGCCTCTTGCGCCGCTTCGCGCACGCTCTGGTGATACAGCTCGATCAATTGCTGCAGGCGGGCGTCTTCGACCCGCACGGCATTCTTGCGCCGGCCGTAGTCGAACGGGTTCCAGATCAGGCTCGGCCCCGCCGCCAGGTCGAAAGTGTTGGGCAGGCGGCTGGTCGACAGGAAGGTCCAGCCAATGCTGCCCAGCAGGCTCAGCTGTGGATAAAGGTCTGCTTCGGCCACGCCCACCAGCGCCGATTGCGCCGCCACTGCCTGTTCAGCGACGCGGATGTCCGGGCGCCGCTGCAGCAGGCTGGCCGGCACGTCCTGCAGCACCGCGCGGTCCGGCAGCGGCAACTGCCCGTGGCGCGCCTGCAGCTCGGGCAGCGGCCCCGGTGGCCGGCCGAGCAGCGAACAGAGCACGTTGCGCAAGGCGTTGAGCTGGTTCTCGAACTCGGGAATGGTGGCCAGGGTCGCCAGGTACTGGGTACGCGCCTGCTGCCAGTCGAGTTCGTCGTTCTCGCCGTGGCGGAACAGCCGTTCGGTGATCTGCAGGCTGCGCTCCTGGCGTTTGGCGTTTTCCTGAGCAATATCCAGCCGCGCCTCGGCGGTACGCAGGGCAAAGTAGGTGTCGGCCACCTGCGCCCGCATCAGCAGCATGGCATCGGCGTAGTTGGCCTGGGAGGCGAAGTAGACCGCATCGGCACTCTCGATGGCGCGGCTGAAACGGCCCCAGAAGTCGATCTCCCAGCCGATGTCGAAGCCCACGCTGGACTGCCAGAACACCGAGTCACGGGCGGTGGAGGTGCCGGACTGGTCTTGCTTCAGGTACAGGCTCTGCGCGTTCAATTGCTGCAGCTGTGGATAACGCCCGGTCTGCACGATGGCCAGCTGCGCCCGCGCCTCGGCAATGCGCAAGCCAGCCACTCGCAGGTTGGTATTGTTGGCATCGGCTTCGGCGATCAGCTCTTCGAGTGTAGGGTCGGCGAACACCCGCCACCACTGGCGCAGGTCCGGTGCTGGCGCAAAGCGCCCGGCCTGCTCCAGCAGGGGCGTGTTCCAGCTGTCCAGCCATGGGTCCTGGGGCTTTTCGAAGTCCGGGCCGACCTGGGTACAGCCGGCCAGAATCATCAGCAGGCCCAGGCCATAGCAGCGCTTGGGCATGGCTCAGGCCGCAGGCGGGGTCGGTTGCTCCGGCACCTGCAGCGCCACCCATTGCCAGAACAGTACATAGGTCACGCCGAGGATCACCGGGCCGATGAACAGGCCGATGATGCCCTTGACCACCATGCCGCCCAGGGCACCGATCAGCACCACCGGCATCGGTACATCCACCCCACGCCCCAGCAGCAGCGGCTTGAGCACGTTGTCGGCAAGCCCGGCAACGAAGGTATAGACGGCAAAGATGATGGTCGCGGCAGTGAAACCCTCGACGTTGAACACATAGATGATCACCGGCACCGTGACCAGCGTTGCGGGTGCCTGGGCAATCCCCAGCATGAGGATGACGATCGCCAGCATGCCCGCCCCAGGCACACCCTTGACCACGAAACCGACGCCAATCAGCAACATCTGGATGAAGGCGATGCCGATCACGCCCTGGGCCACGGCACGAATGGTTGCGGTGCACAGCTGGGCCAGCGGCTTGCCGCGCTCCTCGCCGGATACCCGCATGGCGATGCGCTGCGAGGCGACTTCACCGCGCTCGCCAAAGGCCATGATCACGCCAGAAATGATGATCGCACCGACGAACAGCAAAAATGCACCACCGACACTGGCCGCGGCGCCCAGCACTGTAAGCCCGGCACCCTTGAGCTGTGGCATCCACTGGTTGAGCACGCTGGCCATGTTTTGCGACGCCGACAGCCACAGTGCATACAGCCTGGGCCCGATCAGCGGCCAGGTCGCTACCGACTCGGGCGGGGCCGGCACGCTCCAGGTACCACTCTTGAGCAGGGTCACCAGGCTGTCCACCGAATCGCCGATGGACATCACCACCAGGTAGATCGGGACCAGCAGCACGATCAGCACCAGCAACACCACCAGCGTTGCCACTTAGCCATCCTTGATGCCGGTGCCGCGCCTGATTCGCAAGTACAACGGATACAGCGTGACCGCCAGAATCACCGACCACAGCATCAGTTCCAGGAACGGCTGGAAAACCTGGAAGGAGAACATCACCAGGGCGGCCACCAGGCCCGCCTTGATCAGCACGTCGAGCAGGCCCCGCGACAGGGCGCTGTCCAGCTTCAGACTCGGCTGCATGTTTCACCTCCGCAGTAGGTGCGCCCGCGAGGCGCGATTCAGTGGCCCGTCTCGCCGACCGGGCAGTCTCCGTCAGGCAACCGCCGCGCCAGAGCCATCATCACCAGGGGCACCACCGCCATCGACATGGTGATGGCAAGCACCAGCAAGTCGTGTACCTGTTGTGTCAGTACTTGATGCTCCAGCGCCAGCTTGAACACCACGAAGGCAAACTCACCGCCAGACGCCAGCACGATCGCCAGGCACAACGCCTCGGCGCGGTTGAGGCCGCCCGCCGTTTGCCCGAGGACGAGCAGCAGGGGCAACTTGACCACCACCAGCAGCAGCGTCAGCCCCAGGACGATCAGGGGCATGCCGAACAGCAGGCGCAAGTCGGCGCTCATGCCGACGCCGACGAAGAACAGCCCCAACAGCAGGCCCTTGAGCGGCTCGATCTGGGTTTCCAATTCGTGGCGAAAGGGCGACTCGGCCATGATCACGCCGGCCAGGAAAGCCCCCAGGGCCATGGACACCCCTACGTGCTCCATCAACCAGGCCGTGCCCAGCACCACCAGCAACGCGGTGGCGGTAGACAGTTCGGGCAAGCCGGAACCGACAGTCCATCTGAAGACGGGGCTCAACAGATAGCGGCCGAAGACGATCAGCACGCCAATGCCGGCCGCCACGGCCAGCAGCGGCCAGGAACCTTCGTCGGCAGTGCTGACATCACCACCGAGCAAAGGCACCACGGCAATCAGCGGAATGGCAGCAATGTCCTGGAACAGCAGGATCGCGACGGCCAGGCGACCGTGCGGCTTGCCCAGGTCCTTGCGCTCGGCCAGCACCTGCAGGCCAAACGCCGTCGACGACAGCGCCAGCCCCAGACCGAGCACGATCGCCGCCGCCTTCGATTGGCCAAACAGGAAATACGCCAGCAGGCCGAGCACCACCGCCGTCAAACCCACTTGCAGCGAGCCGATGCCGAACAATGCCTTGCGCATGGTCCACAGGCGGCGCGGCGACAGCTCCAGACCAATGACGAACAGCAGCATCACCACGCCCATCTCCGACAGGCGGGCAACGTTGTCGGGGTTGCCCAGCAGGCCCAGCACTGAAGGCCCGATCAGGATGCCGGCCAGCAGATAGCCGGGCACGGCCCCCATCTTCAAACGCTGCGCCAGTGGTACCAGCAGCACCACGGCCAGAAGAAACACTACCGTCGCCTGCAACAGGCTGCCGTCATGTGGCATGGATTCGCACTCTTGCCAGCCCCTTTGGAAGAGATCAGAAATGTTCTTCGACCACCTTGAAGGGATAGGGCACGGCCTTGTATTTGCCGATCTTGCCGCGCTTGGGCAGCTTCACCACCTCATCGCGGGTGATGTCCTTGTAGGGGATGCGCGTCAGCAGGTGGCTGATGATGTTCAGCCGGGCACGCCGCTTGTCGTTGGAATACGCCATGAACCACGGCGCCCAGGATGAATCGGAAGCCGCGAACATGTCGTCGCGTGCACGGGTGTAGTCGTCCCAGCGGGTGTACGACTTGAGGTCCATGGGCGACAGCTTCCACAGCTTGCGCCCGTCATTGATACGGTCCTGCAGGCGCCTGGTCTGCTCTTCGGCGCTGACTTCGAGCCAGTACTTGATGAGGATGATCCCCGATTCGACCATCAATTTCTCGAACAGCGGCACCACGGTGAGGAACTTGGTGCTCTGCTCTTCGCTGCAGAACCCCATTACCCGTTCGACACCGGCGCGGTTGTACCAGCTGCGGTCGAAAATCACCACTTCGCCGGCGGCCGGCAGGTGGCGCAGGTAGCGCTGCACGTACATCTGGGTCTTTTCCCGCTCGGTCGGTGCCGGTAACGCCACCACGCGGAACACCCGCGGGCTGACCCGTTCGGTGATGGCCTTGATGGTGCCGCCTTTGCCGGCACCATCACGGCCCTCGAACACGATGCATACCTTCAAGCCCTTGGCCACCACCCATTCCTGCAGTTTCACCAGCTCCACGTGAAGCTTCCTGAGCGCTTGCTCATACGCTTTGCCGCCCAGTTTTTCTGGCTGCTCGTTCGAATCTTTCTTCCTGGACGGTTTGGCCATGGCGCTCTCCTGAGGGCGAATGAAGAGTCAGTATGGTCGATTCATGGCACTTTTCCGCTTCGCTTGTCAGGCAACAGGCGGCGCCTGAGCAGCCCTTATTTCGCCAGCTTGTTGTAGCTGGTCATCAGGTTGCGATAGTCCGGGATGTGGTTGGAGAACAATGTGCCCAGGCCTTCGATATCGTTGCGCCAGTCACGGTGCAGCTCGCAGGCGACGCCGAACCAGGTCATCAGCTGGGCACCGGCTGCCTCCATGCGCCGCCAGGCCGAATCTCGGGTCAGCTCGTTGAAGGTACCGGAGGCATCGGTGACCACGAACACCTCGAAGCCCTCCTCCAGCGCCGACAATGCCGGGAAAGCCACGCAGACCTCGGTGACCACCCCGGCGATCAGCAGCTGCTTCTTGCCGGTGGCTTTCACGGCCTTGACGAAGTCTTCGTTGTCCCAGGCGTTGATGTTGCCGGGGCGGGCGATATAAGGGGCGTCGGGGAACTGCTCCTTGAGTTCGGGCACCAGCGGGCCATTGGGGCCGGTTTCGAAGCTGGTGGTGAGAATGGTCGGCAGCTTGAAGTACCTGGCCAGGTCGGCGAGGGCCAGCACGTTGTTCTTGAAGCGGTCGGGCTCGATGTCGCGCACCAGTGAAAGCAGGCCAGCCTGGTGATCGACCAGCAGGACGGCGGCGTTGTTCTTGTCCAGACGCTTGTATTGGAAGGCCATGACGGAACTCCTTGCATCGTAGGTTTGGAGTTTCAGCGTAGGCAAGGATGGGGGGCAGGAGGGACCGTCAGTCGGTTCGCTTGGGGGCTACTTGATCGGTAGCCATCACTTCACAAATTCCTGAACTGATTATTTCTCCGCCGCGATTTTTCCCCTCAGCCGCCCCCACCAGAATCGCTTCACCACAATCACAATAACCGTGAGGCCACTCCCGTGGACCAGACACTCCAGGTACGGCAAGCTGCCGCCGACCTCGTCGCGGCCTTTGCCAGCAACGACACCGCTCGCTACTTCGCCTGTTTCAGCGAAGACGCCAGCTTCCTCTTCCACACCTTGCCGCAACCGCTGCTGTCACGTCGTGCCTATGAAGCCCTCTGGGCCCAGTGGCAGGCCGAGGGCTTTGCCGTGCTCGGCTGTGAGTCACGCAACGTGCAAGTGAGCCTGCAAGGCGACGTGGCAATCTTCATGCATGACGTGGCCACTCACATCCGCCTTGCCGGTGAGGAGCACCAGCTGGCCGAACGCGAGACCATCGTCTTCCGCCGTCACGGCGAGCAATGGCTGGCGTGCCACGAACACCTGTCGGTCGTCACCGCCTCCTGATCCGCACTTACGCGGCCTTGCCGCACTGCCATCGCACCCACAAGAGGGCCCGCGCACCGCGATGGGCCTACAACTACCGCGCTGGAGCATCACCATGAGTCACTCGACCGGTATCGAGACCAATGGCGTCGAGCAGATCCCCGACGATCAACGCGACGCCTCCCCGCTGGACCTGTTCCGCCTGATCTTCGGCGGTGCCAATACATTCGCGACTGCCGTACTGGGCAGCTTCCCGGTGCTGTTCGGGCTATCGTTCCAGGCCGGCGTCTGGGCGATCCTGCTGGGCGTCGGCGTGGGCGCGCTGATCCTCGCGCCGATGGGCCTGTTCGGTGCCCTCAACGGTACCAACAACGCGGTGTCGTCGGGCGCGCACTTTGGCGTGCACGGGCGCATCGTCGGCTCGTTCCTGTCACTGCTCACCGCAGTGGCGTTCTTTTCGCTGTCGGTGTGGAGCTCGGGTGATGCCTTGGTTGGCGGCGCCAAGCGCCTGGCCGGGCTGCCGGAGACCGACCTGACCCTGGGCCTGGCCTATGGCCTGTTCGCGGTGCTGGTGCTGGTGGTGTGCATCTTTGGCTTCCGCTTCATGCTGTGGGTCAACAAGATTGCCGTGTGGGCTTCGAGCCTGCTGTTCCTGCTGGGCATCTTCGCCTTCGCCGGGCCGTTCGATGCGGGCTTCGCCGGTAGCGTCAACCTCAGCCAGCCGGGCTTTTGGGCGGCATTCGTCGGCGCGGCGATCCTGGCCATGAGCAACCCGGTGTCGTTCGGAGCCTTCCTCGGTGACTGGTCGCGCTACATCCCGCGACAGACGCCAAAATCCCGCATCATGCTGGCCGTGATCGCCGCCCAGGTGGCAACGCTGATCCCCTTCCTGTTCGGCCTGTGCACTGCCACCCTGGTGGCCAGCCAGGCGCCTGACTACATCGCCGCCAACAACTACGTCGGCGGCCTGCTGGCCGTGGCGCCGAGCTGGTTCTTCCTGCCGGTGTGCCTGATAGCGGTGATCGGCGGCATGTCCACCGGCACCACCGCGCTGTATGGCACCGGCCTGGACATGTCCAGCGTGTTCCCGCGCCTGCTCAGCCGCGCCGGCGCCACCTTGTTGATCGGTGTACTGGCCATCGGTTTCATCTTCATCGGCCGCTTCACGTTCAACCTGGTGCAGAGCGTGTCGACCTTCGCCGTGCTGATCATCACCTGCACCAGCCCATGGATGGTGATCATGATCCTCGGCCTGATCACCCGCCGCGGCTTCTACCACGCAGACGACCTGCAGGTGTTTACCCGCGGCCAGCGTGGCGGCCACTACTGGTTCCTGCATGGCTGGAACTGGCGCGGCATGGGCGCATGGATCCCCAGCGCGGTGGTCGGCCTGTGCTTCGTCAACCTGCCAGGGCAGTTCGTCGGCCCGCTCGGCGACCTGGCCGGTGGCATCGACCTGAGCCTGCCGGTCACCCTGGGCCTGGCCGGCCTGCTGTACCTGCTGCTGCTCAACCTGTTCCCTGAACCTGCTGGCGTGTATGGCCCCAACGGCCCGCGCTGGGTGCGCTGCAAAAGCGCCCCGCACACGCCGGTGACCACTGCCGAAATGGCCTGACTGGATACCGACCATGACTACCTCCCACTACATTGCCGGCCGCTGGGTCGAAGGCCAGGGCAGCGACTGCATCAGCGTCAGCGAGCCTGCGCTGGGCTTGCCCTTCGCCGAACTGATGGCTGCCAGCGTGGCCCAGGTCGACCAAGCCGTGGCCGCCGCCCGTGACGCCCTGCCTGCCTGGAAAAAGGTCAGCGCCAGCACGCGCGCGGCCTTCCTGCGCGGCTTTGCCGAACAGCTCGGCCAGCGTCGCGAAGCACTGATCACGTTGCAGATGCGCAACAACGGCAAGCCGCGGCACGAGGCCGAAATCGACCTGGATGATGCGGTCGCCACCTTCGCCTATTACGCCGAGTTGGCCGAACAACTGCCCTCGAAGAACCGTGACGTGCCATTGGCGGCAGCGGGCTTCACCGCCCGCACCCGCCTGGAGCCGGTGGGCGTGGTCGGCCTGATCGTGCCGTGGAACTTCCCGCTGGTGACCAGCGCCTGGAAGCTCGCCCCGGCCCTGGCAGCCGGTTGCACCGTGGTGCTCAAGCCGTCGGAAGTCACCCCGCTGATCGAGCAGACCTACGGCCAGATCGCCGACACCCTGGGCCTGCCGGCCGGGGTGCTGAACATCGTCAACGGCAAGGCCGAGACTGGCGCTGCGCTGAGCAGCCACAACGGCCTCGACAAGCTGTCGTTCACCGGCAGCAACAGCGTCGGCAGCCAGGTGATGCGCAGCGCTTCGGCGCAGTGCCGGCCAGTGACCCTGGAGCTCGGTGGCAAATCGGCGATCGTGGTGTTCGACGATTGCGACCCGGACCAGGCGGTGGAGTGGATCGTTGCCGGTATCACCTGGAACGCCGGGCAGATGTGCTCGGCCACCTCGCGCCTGCTGGTGCAGGACGGCATTGCCGACACACTGCTGCCGCGCCTGCAGGCAGCACTGCAAAAGCTGCGGGTCGGCAACCCGCTGACCGAAGAGGTGGACATGGGGCCGCTGACCAGCCAGGCGCAGTGGCTGAAGGTTGCCAGCTACTTCGCGACGGCGCGTGAAGAAGGCCTGCAGTGCCTGGCCGGCGGGCAGGCGCTTGACCGTGAGGGCTGGTTCGTGAGCCCGACGCTGTACACCGAAGTGCCGAAGGACAGCCGCCTGTGGACCGAGGAAATCTTTGGCCCGGTGCTGTGCGCGCGTCGCTTCGCCACTGAAGAGCAAGCGATTGCCGAGGCCAACGACAGCCGCTTCGGGCTGGTCGCCACGGTCTGCTCCGCCGACCTGGAACGCGCCGAGCGCGTGGCCGATGCGCTGGAGGTCGGGCATGTGTGGATCAACTCGGTGCAGGCGGTGTTCGTCGAGACGTCGTGGGGCGGCACCAAGGGCAGCGGGATTGGGCGGGAGCTGGGGCCTTGGGGGTTGTCGGGGTACCAGTCGGTGAAGCATGTGACTCGGTGTTTGGGGTGATGGCCTAGAGGGCCTGACACAAGATTTTCAGCGCCTGTGAAATCGAG
>NZ_BCBG01000101.1:0-28299 GCF_001320485.1 Pseudomonas sp. NBRC 111130 | reverse complement strand
ACTCGGCCTCCTGAAGTCGCATTCGGCGTTTGCTGAACTACCGCGCGCTTAGAAGCAGAGCAAAAGCAAGAGCTAAAGCAAGAGCAAAAGCAAGAGCAAAAGCAAAAGCAAGAGCAAGAGCAAAAGCAAGAGCAAGAGCAAGAGCAAGAGCAAGAGCAAGAGCAAGAGCAAGAGCAAGAGCAAGAGCAAGAGCAAAAGCCCGCTCGACTCACCCTGCGTAAGTTTCCTGGAAGTTGCGCGCGTGTTCGCCAGTACGGCTTGTGAAGTCGTAGACCACCGTCCTGAGCGCCGAAAACGGCGTCGTGCTGCAGGCTCAGACATAGGCTCGATGGGTTTTCTTCTCGCCCGGCGCAACCATTTGCACAGGTGTTTCATCAGCGTGAATCACGCCCTGCTTCAGCACCGTTTTGGGCCTCTATCTGGTTTCGATAGTTCGCAAACGCTGCCTTCTCACTTGCCAAGGCATTGCCAAAGATCAGCTGCAGCGAGCCGACAATAACGGCAACGCCCCAGGCCATGACGGGTTTAAAGTCGCGGAGTACCATGCCGGTCTGCCGTCTTCGAGCCTGATCTGGTAGGCGTGATCAACGGCCATGCGCACGCTGTCGTCGGCGTACCCGGGGTAGTGGAAGGCCAGGCGTTGCGCCGCCGGATCGCGGGCAAATGCCGGCACCTGGGCGCTGTCGGCCTTGGGGCCGACCCAGTCATGCTCGCTGGCATGGACGATCACCTTGCCCTGGCTGCCGATTTCGACACCGCCGCCGATCTTGATGTAACTGCCGTCATCGGCCACCAGGCGAATGGTGGGTGCGGTGATGACTACCTCGCCTTCGGCGGCCGACAGGTGCAGGTTCTTTTGGGCATTGACGGCGATGTCGTCTTCCTGGGCCTGGACCAGCACTTTGCCGCGATTGGCGATCGCGCTGATGCCTTCATCCTGTGCGAACGCACTGATGCCTTTGCCGGCTTGCAGGCGCATGGCGGCGCCGCTGGTCAACTGCAGATGGTCCTGGGCGGTGGTGTCATGATTCGCGCCGGCATAGTGCAGTTGCGAGCGTGGTGTAGCACTGGCAATACCTGCTTCAGCCGCAACGGCCATGACGGGTTCGCCAGGGCTGTCGCTGTCGGGCGCTGGCCACTGTTTCAGCGCCTGGCTCAAGGTGTCGATGCCCTCGCTGTCCACCGCTGCGCCGCCTCGTGCGGCGGCCGTTTGCCCGAGGCTTTTGAACAGCTCGCCACAGTCGGCCAGCAGCTTGAGCAGTTCTTCGCGGTCCAGCTGCGAACCGGTGGCGTCCTGGCGTGCATAGGTGGTCAGCAACAGGCCTTGGGCGGCGCGCAGGGCAATCGCGGCGTCGGTGCGCAATTCGGCACCATTGCCACGGGCCTTGGCCTGGCCGTCAATACGTGGCTCGGTAAGCTTGCCCAGGTTGAGTGCCGTGGCATGGTGCGTGGTACCGACACGGGCACGCAAGGCGCCCGGTGTGTCATCGAATAACAGCTCGTTGAAACCCCGGCCTTTGTGCTCCTGGGTCTGAATGCCGGAGAGCGCACGGTTGCCTGGCAGGCCCGCGGCTTTGCTGAAACGCGGCGGCGTGTGGTCGGCGTTGTACAGCACCGAGGTGACCACGGGGCGGTCGATATCACCAGCCAGAAAGGTCACCAGCACTGAAGTGCTCCAGCAACAGCGCCTGATCGCCCTGGACCGGGCTGGTGAACTTGATCAAACGGCGGTGCCGGGGTGTAAAAATGCTCGTCAAATCCATCGACGTCATATTCCTTGGCGAAACAAGCGGCGCAAGGTATCACAACTTTTGGCATAACCGGCCCGCGGAGGGCGGGTCAAAAATTGTCAAGACGTGACGGTCATTCCATTGTCAGGTTATTTCACCTATTGTCGGGCCTTCGTCCCTTATCGATCCGTCAACCGCCATGCACAAAGTCATCGTCATCACGGGTGCCAGCCGTGGCATCGGTGCCGCCACCGCCCTGCAAGCCGCCCGCGAGGGCTATCGCATCTGCATCAACTACCACGCCGACGACCAGGCCGCCGAGGGTATCCTCGCCCAGGTTCGCGCCCTCGGCGCCGAGGCCATCACCGTGCGCGCCGACGCCAGCGTCGAGGACGAGGTGATCCAGCTGTTCCACCGCGTCGACCAGGAACTCGGCCCGGTGACTGCCTTGGTCAACAACGCGGGCACCATCGGCCAGCAAAGCCGTGTCGAGGCCATGTCCGAGTTCCGCCTGCTGAAGGTGATGAAGACCAACGTCGTCGGCCCAATGCTCTGTGCCAAGCACGCCCTGCTGCGCATGGCCCGCCGCCACGGGGGGGCGGGCGGGGCGATCGTCAATGTGTCCTCGGTCGCGGCGCGCCTGGGCTCACCCAACGAGTACGTCGACTACGCCGCCTCCAAAGGCGCGCTGGATACCTTCACCATCGGCCTGGCCAAGGAAGTGGCGGGCGAGGGTGTGCGGGTCAACGGTGTACGACCGGGCTACATCCATACCGGTTTCCATGCCCTGTCCGGTGACCCTGACCGCGTGACCAAGCTCGAACCCGGCCTGCCCATGGGCCGCGGCGGCCGGGCCGAAGAAGTGGCCGAGGCGATCCTCTGGTTGCTGTCGGAAAAGGCCTCGTATTCTACCGGCAGCTTCATTGACCTCGGCGGCGGGCGCTGAACGCTTCCCCGTCAGGGCAGCTCACCCGCCAGCAACTGACGGACCCGTTCGGCCAGCGCTTCGAGCTCGAAGGGTTTGGTCAGCACGCTGGTGCCCTGCAGCAGCTGGCCATCGCTGAGTGCCGCGCTCGCGTCGTAGCCGGTGATGAACAGCACCTTGAGGTCCGGATACAGTTGCCGGCAACGCTCCGCCACCTGGCGGCCATTGGGGCCGTCGGGCAGGCCGATATCGCTCAGCAGCAGGTCGGGTTGCGCGCACTGCTGCATATGCGCCAGCGCGGCAGTGCCATTGGCGAAGGCTTCGACCTGGTAGCCCAGTTCTTCCAGCACTTCGCCGACCACCAGCCGCAGCGCCGCCTGGTCTTCCACCAGGACGATGCGTTGCCCAGCCGAATCGCTGCCTGTCAGCGTCTTGCGCTGTGCCGGCCGGGCCGCAGCAACAGGCTGTTCAGGGTGACGCGGCAGGTACAGGTCGACCCGTGTGCCCTGGCCAGGCGAGGAAGTCAGGCGTAGCTGGCCGCCCGACTGGCGCACGAAGCCATAGGTCATCGACAGCCCCAGGCCCGTCCCATGGCCCATGGGTTTGGTCGAGAAGAACGGGTCGATTGCGCGCGCCGCTACGGTTGCTGTCATGCCGCAGCCGGTGTCGGCAACACTGATCCTTACGTAGTCCCCGGCGGCCAGTTCCAGCGCCCGGGCCTGCTCGTCGTCGAGCGTGAGATTGTCGCCCTGGATGTCGATGGTACCGCCGCCCGGCATGGCGTCACGTGCGTTGATGCACAGGTTGAGCAGGGCGCTTTCCAGCTGTGGCGGGTCGATGAAGGTTGGCCATGGCCGAGCCAGGAAGCGGCTGTGCAAGCGAATGGATGGGCCGATGGTGCGGCGAACCAGTTCTTCCATGCCAAGAACCAGCGCCGCGACGTCGGTCGACCGCGGTTGCAGGGTCTGCTGGCGGGAGAAGGCCAGCAACCGGTGGACCAGGGCCGAGGCTTTTTGCGCCGAGCCGCTGGACAGCGCCAGCAATGGCTCAAGTTCTGCGTAACGCTGCTGGCCCAGGCGCTGCTGCATCAGCTCCTGGGCATTGATGATGCCGCCGAGCAGGTTGTTGAAGTCATGGGCGATGCCACCGCTGAGCTGGCCCACGGCCTCCATTTTCTGCGCCTGGCGCAGCGCCTGCTCGGCCTCGGCCAGGCGCCGCTGCTCCTCAACCCGGTCAGTGATGTCGTAGGCAAACAGATAAGCGCCTTGCACGCCGCCGTCATGCTCACGCAGGGCGTTGAAACGCAGTTCATAGTGGCGTGGCCCGAACCTGCCGATCTCGGTGAACCGCTCCCCCGCCAGCGCCCGGCGCCACATCGGCATGATCAGGTCATGGTCCGCCGGGTGGCTGGCCAGCACCGCTGGCAGGTGTTCGCCGACTTCGGGTGTGTGGCCATACAAGGCGTGGAAGTCATGTTTGGCCTGGCGGTTGACTGCCAGCCAGCGCAGCTGGGTATCGACCACATGCACGTTGAGCAGGCTGTCCTCGACCAGTTCGGCAAACCGGCGGCGTTCGGCCAAGGCTGCGCTGACCCGCTGTTCGAGTTCGGCGTTCAGCCGCTGCAGGGCCACTTCGGCCTTGCGTCGCTCGGTGACGTCAGTGAACAGCACCGCGACCTGGCGGCGCTCGGCAGGCTCCACACGGAAGGTGATCACCGACAGCACACGGCCGGTGGCGACCAGCTCCTGCTCGAACTGCAGCGGTTCGCCCGTGCGCAATACCGCACCGTAGCGGGCGACCCAGTCGTCCGCCTCGTCGGGCACCATCTCGCGCAGCTTCTGCCCGACGACGTTGGGGATGCCGGCATGCTTGGCGTAGGCGGCGTTGGCGAGGATATGCACATAGTCGCTGAGCGGGCCATGGGGGCCGTCGAAGAATTCGATGACGCAAAAACCTTCATCCATGGTGTCGAACAGGAAGCGATAGATACTTGCGTCCTGATGTTCGTGGTGCTGCAGCAGCTGTGATTCCAGCTGTGCGTTACGTTGGCGCAGGGTTTCGACTTCCTGACGCAGTGCGAGCAGCTCGCGTTGGGGCATGGCGACGTCCGGCACAAATGAGTGGCCAGACTTTACCTGCCCGCAAGGCCGCCGCATAGCGGCCTAAGGGGGCAACCCCCGGTTTTTCAGCAACTGCTCGACTTGCTGGTTGAGGGTGGCCAGCGCGAACGGTTTGTACATGACCGCGCAATGCTTGCCCGGGCTGACATCGACCCGATTGCTGGCGTAGCCAGTGATATACAGGACGTCGACGGCGCCAGGCAGTTGCTGGCAGGCCGCCGCGACCTGGTAGCCATCGATGCCGCCCGGCAAGCCGATATCGGTGATCAGCAGGTCAGGGCGCAAGCCTTTTTCCAGGGTTTCCAGTGCGCGGCGGCCGTCGCTGCAGGCGTGGACGTCATGCCCCTGTTCTTCGAGCATCTCGCTGATCAGCAGGCGCAGAATGTCCTGGTCCTCCACCAGCAGAACTACACGGGGCGCTGCGTGAACCTGCTGCTCCGGCGCCCGCGGCTGCGCGCTGGGTTGCCCGGCATCGTCGCCGCCGGCCCGGGGCAGGTAGAGGTGGATGCAGGCGCCTTGCTCCGGTTCGCTGACAATGCGCAACTGGCCGCCGGACTGGCGCACGAAACCATACACGATCGACAAGCCAAGGCCGGAACCGTGGCCCAGTGGTTTGGTGGTAAAGAAGGGCTCGAACGCTCTTTGCAGGACGTCGGCGGACATGCCAATGCCGGTGTCGCAGACACTCAGATGCAGGTAGGCGCCGCTGGGCAGGTCCACTGCGCGTGCCTGCAGATCATCGAGCCAGGTGTTTTCGCTGGCAATGCGCAGCGTGCCCCCCTGAGGCATGGCATCACGGGCATTGATGCACAGATTGAGCAATGCGTTCTCCAGCTGGTGCGGGTCGATGCGCACCAGCCACTGGTTGCTCAGGGTCTGGTCAATGAAGGTGATGCGCGCGTCCAGCGAGCTGGCGATCAGCTCATGCATGCCTGCCACCAGCTGCTGCACATCTACCGCCTGCGGCATCAGTGTCTGTTGGCGCGAAAACGCCAGCAGCCGCTGAACCAGCGAGGCTGCCCGTTGAGCGTTTTGCCGGGCGAGGCCCAGTAGCCGGGCGGAGTCCTGGTAGCGTTGTTCAGCCTGGCGTTGCTCGGCCATTTCCAAGGCACCCAGGATGCCACCGAGGAGGTTGTTGAAGTCATGGGCAATGCCGCCAGTCAGCTGGCCCACGGCTTCCATTTTCTGCGATTGGCGCAGGGCTTCTTCGATCTTGCGCACGCGCTCCTGTTCGGCGACGCGCGCGCTGATGTCGTAGGCGAACAGGTAACCACCCTGGATGTGCTGCCGGGCGTCGCGCAGGGCGTTGTAGCTGATCTCGTAGTGGCGCGGGGCGTCGGGCGGGCCCAGGGCGATGATGTCGGTGAACGCCTCGCCGGCCAGCACGCGCGGCCATACCGGCTCCAGCCACTTGACGATGTCGGGCTGGTTGGCAATGAACTGTGGGATATAGTCGCCCACCTTTGGCACGAAGCCGCGCAGGCGCTTGAAGGTCTCTTGCGCGGTGCGGTTGATCGCCAGCAGACGAAGGTTGCGATCAGCCGCGAACACGTTGGCCTGACTGTGGTCGACCAGTTCGCCCAGCAGCCTGCTGTTGGCCTGGGCCTGGTCGATACGTGCCTGCAGTTGCTGGGTGGAAGGCGTCGATTCGTCAGACATCACCGTGGCGATCCAGCGTGTGGGTCGCCCAACTATAGCTGCAGTTTTTCAGGCCTTCCTTCAGAACGAGCGGATGATGCGCCCCAGGGTTTCCATGGCCCGTTCGGCGGCCTCGTTCCAGGGTGAACCGTAGTTCAGGCGGATGCAGTTGCCAAAGCGCCGGGTTGGCGAAAAGATCGGCCCCGGTGCGATGCTGATGCCTTGGGCCAGGGCCATGTGGAACAGTTTCAGGGCATCCATCTGCTCGGGCAGCTCCAGCCACAGGAAATAGCCGCCGGAGGGCTGGCTGACGCGGGTCTGCGCCGGGAAATGACGGGCGATGGCTGCCAGCATGTTGGCCTGCTGGCCCTCCAGGGCGTAGCGCAGCTTGCGCAGGTGACGGTCGTAGCCGCCGTGCTGCAGGTAATCGGCGATGGCCGCCTGGGCCGGCATCGAGGCGCACAACGAGGTCATCAGCTTCAGTCGCTCGATCTTCTGTGCGAAGCGCCCGGCCGCGACCCAGCCGATGCGATAACCCGGCGCCAGGCTTTTGCTGAACGAGCCGCAATGCATCACCAGGCCTTGGGTGTCGAAGGCCTTGGCCGGTTTGGGAGCTTGCTGCGCGTAATACAGTTCGGCGTAGACATCGTCCTCGATCAGCGGCACCTGGTGGCGGCTCAGCAACTCGACCAGCGCCTGCTTCTTCGCTTCGGGCATGCTGGCGCCGACCGGGTTCTGGAAATTGGTCATGCACCACACCGCTTTGACCGGGTGCTTGTCGAGGGTCTGGGCCAGCACGGCCAGGTCCATGCCCTCGCGCGGGTGCACCGGGATTTCCACGGCCTTGAGCTTGAGCCGCTCCAGCACTTGCAGGCAGGCATAGAAGGCCGGTGCCTCGATCGCCACCAGGTCGCCGGGCTCGGTGACCGCCTGCAGGCACAGGTTCAAGGCTTCGAGCGCGCCATTGGTGATCAGCAGTTCTTCCATCGGCAGCATCAGCCCACCGACCATGTAGCGCAAGGCAATCTGGCGACGCAGTTGCGGGTTGCCCGGCGACAGGTCGGTGACCACCATGCGTGGGTCCATGGCCCGGCTGGCGCTGGCCAGCGAGCGTGACAGGCGCTGCAGCGGGAACAGTTCGGGGCTGGGGAAGGCCGAGCCGAACGGTACGGTGCCGGGGTCCTTGATCGAGTCGAGGATGGAGAACACCAGGCCGCTGACATCGACCTCGGTCGATTCGCTGATAGGCTCCAGCGCCTGGGGTTCACTGAACTGGCGCGGGGCGTGGGCGTTGACGAAGTAGCCTGAGCGCGGCCGTGCGCGGATCAGCCCACGGCGCTCGAGCAGGTAGTAGGCCTGGAACACGGTGGACGGGCTGACGCCGTGGGTCTGGCTGGCGTAGCGCACCGAAGGTACGCGCTGGCCTGGGCCGAGCACCCCGGAGCGGATCAGTTCGGCAATGTCGTCGGCGAAGCGTTCGTAGCGTTTCATGGGGGCTCGGCAGGCAAGGTGAAGTGTCAGTGTAAGGGATCAGCGGTTCAGTGGTGCCACGAAGCGGCTGTGAGCCACGCTGCGCACGGCAGGCTGGTCGCTGTCGCGGATTTCGAAAGCCAGTGCCTGAGAACTGCTGGCCGGCCGCTCGGCCAGCATGGCCACCGACACCGGCATCTCGCTCATTTCCCCGGCCGGGATACTGAATTCGGTGGCGCCATGCAGTTCGAAGCCCTCGGCATCGAGCAGGCGCAGGTGGTAGCGCTGCGGCTGCGCGGTCTTGTTGATGATCTTGAGCAGGTAGATGTTCTCGATCTGGCCCTGGGCGTTTTCGCGGAACAGGCCCCGGTCCTTGATCACGTCCAGCGACACCATCGGGCGCATCTGCAAGGCCGCAACCAGGGCGCCGACCATCAGCAGCAAGGCGGCGGCGTAGCCCAGCAACCGCGGGCGCAGCCAATGGGTGGTGCCGCCTTGCAGGCTATGTTCGGACTTGTAACCGATCAGGCCGCGGGCGTAACCCATCTTGTCCATCACCTTGTCGCAGGCATCGATACAGGCGGCGCAACCGATGCAGGCCATCTGCAGGCCATCGCGGATGTCGATGCCCGTGGGGCACACCTGCACGCACAAGGTGCAATCGATGCAATCACCCAGGCCCAGGGCGCGCGGATCACTGCCTTTCCTGCGTGGCCCACGGGATTCGCCGCGACGCGGGTCGTACGCCACGGCCAGGGTGTCCTTGTCGAACATCACGCTCTGGAAGCGTGCGTAGGGGCACATGTGCAGGCACACCGCTTCGCGCAGCCAGCCGGCATTGATATAGGTGGCCGCCGTGAAGAACAGCACCCAGAAAAGCGCCACGCCGCCCTGTTGCAGGGTGAGCAGTTCATGGGCCAAGGCGCGGATCGGGGTGAAGTAACCGACGAAGGTCAGCCCGGTGAGCACGCCGATGGCCAGCCACAGGCTGTGCTTGAGCGTGCGCCGGGCCAGTTTGTTCAGGCTCCAGGGCGCGGCGGCCAGCTTGATGCGCTGGTTGCGGTCGCCTTCGGTGACCTTTTCGCACCACATGAACAGCCAGGTCCAGATGCTTTGTGGGCAGCTGTAACCGCACCACACCCGGCCGGCGTAGACCGTGATGGCGAACAGGCCGAAGGCACAGATGATCAACAGGGCCGAAAGGAGGATGAAATCCTGCGGCCAGAAGGTAGCGCCGAAGATGTGGAACTTGCTCTCGGCCAAGTCCCATAGCACGGCCTGGCGGCCGTCCCAGTCGAGCCAGGCGGTGCCAAAAAACAGCACGAACAGCGCGCCAGCGAAGGCAATGCGCAGCGTGCGGTACAGCCCGGTGAAACTGCGGGTATGGATGCCGGTGGCGGCAATCTGGATGGCAGGGATACGTTGGGTCATGGCGTTGGTGCTCTCACGGCCTCGATCAGGCACGAGCACTATGACCCCCGAACTGTTTTCAGCACAGGCTCAGGTCAGGCAATAAAAACCATATCAGATTGCTGCGTGGTGTGTCCGATGCCTCAGATCACAGAACCTGGGGTGCTGGCCTTGAGGTGCCTGCGGCTATCTACCGCACCTGCCACGGTCAGCGCGTCGGCTTCGGCTTCGGTGATCGGGAAGCGCTCGCCGGCGAGAATGGCCACGGACATGCGCAGCTGCTCGTCGGTGACGATCTCGATTTCGGGCCCTTTGCCTTCGATGCGCAGCTTGTCGCCAATCAGGGTGCAGCGTTGAGTGCTTTCTTCGACTTCGATGGGCATGGTGTGGTCCTCCGGGGTGCGGTTACAGGTTGTGACCGCAGGCGGTGAACGGTTGCTGCATCGGGGTGCCGGGTGGGCACTTTGCGGGCTGTGCGAGGGTCAACTTCATAAGGCAATAACCAACCAGCCCGGTAGCTGATTCATGGAATTCATCTGGCAAACTATCCAGTCCGAGTTCGCCGACATCACCGATGAGCGCGAGGTCGTGCGGATCCTCGTGCGCCTGCTGATGGCGGCCGTGCTCGGCGCCGTGCTGGGCTTCGAGCGCGAACACCGGGGCAAATCCGCCGGGGTGCGCACGCACATGCTGGTCTCCCTGGGCGCGGCGCTGTTCGTGCTCGCGCCGAGCATGGCGGGTGCTGATGAGCAGGCGCTGAGCCGGGTGATCCAGGGTATCGTCGCCGGCATCGGCTTTCTCGGTGCGGGCACCATCCTCAAGGGTAACGGCCAGGACACCAGCCACGTGAAAGGCCTGACTACCGCTGCAGGGCTCTGGATGACGGCGGCAATCGGTACTGCCGCAGGCATGGGGCGAGAGGCCACGGCACTGATCAGCACGGTGCTGGCGCTGTTGGTACTGGGCACGATGCCGTTGCTGGTGGAGAAGGTCGAGAGGCAGGACGAAGAGAAGCAGAAAGAGGAGGGCAGGAAGCACTGAGGGGAGCCGAAGCTCCCCTCAAAGCGTGTTGCTTGCTCTTTTCTTATTATTGAGGCCGGCCTTTTGTTGTTTTTGTAGGCCAGCCTTGGTGTTGCGTGCGACCCCCATCCGGGGTCAAGAGCAAACGTATTTTTTTGAGCGCTGACCTGCTTTCATCCGCTGGATCCGAGCCTGACTGCCGCTACCTTGAGGTAGTTTTGTTGTTCTGTGTCAGTCCGCGGGGCGAACCCCTGAAAAGCCTGTCGACTCCAAAAAAATCTGCTTGCTGCGCCTCTGCCGTGTTGTTCTTGTTATGTCAGAGCCGTTACATGTTGTTTTTATTGGTATCGCGTTTTTCTTGTTGTTGTACCAAAGCTATAGCAGGTGCCGTGCCAACTTTTAAAAATCCTTAAAAATCAATGATTTGACCGGATAGGGTGAAATCGCGCGGCCTGACAATCTATCGATTTGTTTCCCTGTTACCCGATTTTTTGCTGAAACCTGTGGGGGAGGTAACACTCACCCACACTCATGTGACATCTGCATGAAACTCATGCTGCGCTGCGCGCACGGGCCACCCGCGAACCGTTGGCCCTGCCCAGTACCGCGCTGATGCGCTGCCCGGCGGCGATCAGCCGGTCGAGGTCGATACCGGTCTCGATGCCCAGCCCCTGCAACAGGTACAGCACATCCTCAGTGGCGATGTTGCCGGTGGCGCCCTTGGCATAAGGGCAGCCCCCCAGCCCGGCCACCGAGCTGTCGAACACGCTGATGCCTTCGAGCAGGCTGGCGTACACATTGGCCAGGGCCTGGCCATAGGTGTCATGGAAGTGGCCAGCCAGTTGCGCGCGGGGCACCACGGCCGAGACCACCTCGAACAGCCGGCGGGTGTCACCGGCCGTGCCGGTGCCAATGGTGTCACCCAGCGATACCTCGTAGCAGCCCATGTCGTGCAGCGCTCTGGCGACCGGGGCTACTTGCTCGGCACTGACCTTGCCTTCATAAGGGCAGCCCAGCACACAGGACACGTAACCGCGCACCCGCACGCCGTGGCTGCGCGCGGCCTCCATGATCGGTTCGAAGCGTTGCAGGCTTTCGCTGATCGAGCAGTTGATGTTGCGCTGGGAGAAGGCTTCGGAGGCAGCGGCGAACACCGCCACTTCCTTCACCCCGGCAGCCAGGGCGTCTTCGAAGCCGCGCAGGTTTGGGGCAAGTGCGGCATAGGTAACACCCGCACGTTGGTGAATGCCGGCGAACACTTCGGCGGAACCGGCCATCTGCGGCACCCATTTGGGCGAAACGAAGCTGCCGACCTCGATATAGCCCAGCCCGGCGTCGGTCAGGTCGTCGACCAGGCGCACCTTGTCGGCGACGCTGATGGGCTGGGCTTCGTTCTGCAGGCCGTCGCGGGGGCCGACTTCGACCAGGCGGACTGTTGCGGGCATGGGCATGGTGGGGTTCCTGTCAGCGTTTGTCGTTGTGATTCAGGGTGGCGGCCAGGGCCTGTTCGCAGCGCTCCTGGGCGGTGTCCAGTTCCAGCTGCATCTGGTGGATGTCGAGCATCTGCTGTTCGAGCTGGGCGCGACGCTCGGCGATCTTCGCCAGCATGCTGTGGAGCTGCTTGAGGTTGCCGCTGCTGGGGTCGTACAGCTCGATCAGCTCGCGGCATTCGGCCAGCGAGAAGCCGATGCGCTTGCCACGCAGGATAAGCTTCAGGCTGACCTTGTCACGGGCCGAATAGATGCGCTCCAGACCACGCCGCTCGGGGCTCAGCAGGCCCTGTTCCTCGTAGAAGCGGATGGCGCGGGTGGTGATGTCCAGTTCGCGGGAGAGGTCGGAGATGCTGTAGGTCTGGCTGCTCATGCTTGGGCTCGGCGTGGGGTATGGCAGTATCCTGAGGGCAGGTTGACGTATACGTCAAGCAGATCAGTCGGGCTGTACCGCACGCCGATAACCATTGGGCGTCTGCCCGCTCATGCGCTTGAAGAAGCGGGCGAAGTAGGTCGGGTCGCTGAAACCCAGGCTGTCTGACAGCTGGCCGATGCTCATGCGTGTATAGATGAGGTTGCGCCGTGCCTCGAGCAACAGGCGTTGATGGATGACCTGCAACGCGGTCTGCCCGCTCAGCGCCCGGCACAGTTGGTTGAGCTGCAGGCTGGAGATGTTCAAGCGTGCGGCGAATTCCTCGACCGACAGGTGTTCGCGGTAATGCGCTTCTACCAGGCGCAGGTACTGCCCCAACAGCTGCCGGTCACGCTCGTCCCGGTTGCGTGGGGCCTGGCCCAGTTGCTGGCGACGGCTGATCCACACCATCAGCGCGGTCACCAGCGCGTCGAGCATGGCTGCCCGCGCAGTCGCGTTGCCCTGGTATTCCTGCTGCAGCGTTTCGATCAGGCCGCGCAGCTGGATGCGGTCCTTGCCCAACGGGTAGCACGCCGCTTTCGCCAGTACCCCCAGCGGTGCGCCCAGGCGCTGTTCGAGGTCGGCCACCAGCGCGGTGCCGAAGGTCAGCACATGGCCCTGGATATCGGCGCTGAAGCGAAAGCCATGCACGGTCAGCGGCGGTACCACTTGGATCGCCGCTTCGAGGATGGTGCTGCGCACGCCCTCGATTTCCACCTGCGCCTCGCCGCGCTGCACGTACAACAACTGGAACAGCTCGGCGTGCTGGTGCGGCTTGATTTCCCAGTGATGCATGCGGCTGCGAGCGGGAATCGACTCGCAGTGCAGCAGGTCGGTACCGGGCCAATGCTGGTTTTCGCCATATAGCTGAAACAGCGGCACGCCAGGAAGGGTGGATCTCATGGGTTGAGCGCCTGTCCGTTAATCGAACGGTTTTATCAAAAGTGCATTTTCTGCATCGGATATAACAGCTATTTGCCGGTTATTGCCATTAAAAATGCAAGGGCACCCCCTCTCACGAGATAAAAACAATGAACACTCAGGTTGCAATCATCGGCGCCGGTCCTTCCGGCCTGCTGCTCGGCCAGTTGCTGCACAAGGCGGGCATCGACACCGTCATCCTCGAACGCCAGACCCCTGAATACGTCCTCGGCCGCATTCGCGCGGGGGTGCTTGAACAAGGTACCGTCGACCTGCTGCGCGAAGCCGGCGTGGCTGAGCGCATGGACCGTGAAGGCCTGGTGCACGAGGGCGTCGAGTTGCTGGTCGCGGGCCGTCGCCAGCGCCTGGACCTCAAGGGCCTGACCGGCGGCAAGACGGTGATGGTCTACGGCCAGACCGAAGTCACCCGCGACCTGATGCAGGCTCGCGACGCCAGCGGCGCGCCGATCATCTATTCGGCCAGCAACGTGCAGCCGCACGAACTCAAGGGCGAACGGCCCTACGTGACCTTTGAAAAGGACGGCAAGGCCCACCGCCTGGAGTGCGACTACATCGCCGGTTGCGATGGTTTTCACGGCGTCTCGCGCAAGAGCATCCCCGCAGGCGTCCTCAAGGAGTACGAGCGGGTCTATCCGTTCGGCTGGTTGGGCATGCTGTCCGATACCCCACCGGTCAACCATGAACTGATCTATGCCCACCACCAGCGTGGTTTCTCGCTGTGCAGCCAGCGCTCGCAGACGCGCAGTCGCTACTACCTGCAGGTGCCGCTGGACGAGCGGGTGGAAGACTGGTCTGACGAGCGCTTCTGGAACGAGCTCAAGGCGCGCCTGCCCGAGGATGTGGCACAGCAGCTGGTCACCGGGCCTGCGCTGGAAAAGAGTATCGCGCCACTGCGTAGCCTGGTGGTCGAACCGATGCAGTACGGCCATCTGTTCCTGGTCGGCGATGCCGCGCACATCGTCCCGCCGACTGGCGCCAAGGGCCTGAACCTGGCGGCGTCGGACGTCAACTACCTGTACCGGATCCTGGTCAAGGTGTACCGCGAGGGGCGTACCGACCTGCTGGAGCAGTATTCGCCGCTGGCCCTGCGCCGGGTCTGGAAGGGCGAGCGATTCAGCTGGTTCATGACCCAGCTGCTGCATGACTTTGGCGAGCACAAGGATGCCTGGGACCAGAAGATGCAGGAGGCCGACCGCGAGTACTTCCTTACATCACCGGCCGGGCTGGTGAATATTGCCGAGAACTATGTGGGTTTGCCGTACGAAGAGGTGGCCTGACGCCAGGTCTGGAGTTCGACGCGAAACCTGTGGGAGCGGGCTAGCCCGCGAACACCGGCGAAGCCGGTGCCAGACTCCGCGCTGTCTGTTTCGCGGGCACGCCCGCTCCCACAGGTACTGTGCAGGCCTCAGTGGCTGAGTAGCTGCACCATTTCTTGATAGCCCCGCTGGCGCGCATGCTCCAGCGCGGTCACCCCATCCTTGTCGGCAATCTGCCGATCCGCTCCCGCCGCCAGCAGGCGCCGGACGATCTCGACATGGCGTGGGCCGCCATCGCCGAGGATCACGGCTTCCAGTAGCGCGGTCCAGTGCAGGCGGTTCAGGTGATTCACGTCCACTCCCGCATCGATCAGCATCTGCACGGTGTCCACATGCCCGCGCTCGGCCGCCGGTATCAACGCGGTGCCGCCGTACCGGTTGGTGCTCTTGAGGTCGGCACCATGGCTCAACGTCATCTGCAGGATTTCGTTCAAGCCACGCGCCCCGGCATACAGGTACGGGCTGTCGTCGATGTTGTCCTTGGCGTTCACATCCGCACCGGCCTCGATCAGTGCTTTCGCTGCTGCGACCTGGTTCTCATGGGTGGCCACCAGCAAGGCGGTGCGCCCCTGGCCATCGCGGCTGTTCACGCCGGCGCCCTGCTTGAGCAGCCGTTGCAGGCGGGTGACGTCATTGTCTGCGGCGGCATCGTGCAACTGCTTGTCCATGGCGGTGGTCTCGGCGTGGGCGGCAAGGCTGGTGCAAAGGGCGAGTGCCAGGGCGGCAAGGGATAAGCGCATGGCGAGGGCTCCTGAATGATCTGCCTGTATCCTAGAAAAATCACCCCAGGGCTTGAAGTTAAGAATGCGCATGACCCACAGTGGCCCGCTTGATAGGTAAGGCAGGATGCACGCCGATGAGAGTTTCCACTGCGCTGATCACCACCTTGTGCCTGGCCACGGCCAGTGGCGGCACCTGGGCCGACCAGGTGCTGCCCACGCCACCGGAGCTGGAGTCCGGCTACCGCAGCGGCCTGCAGCCGGTGCACGCCAGCCGGCACATGGTCGCGGCCGCCAACCCGCTGGCCAGCGAAGCCGGGCGGGCGATGCTGCGTGCCGGTGGCAGCGCCATCGATGCGGCGATCGCCATGCAGATGGTGCTGACCTTGGTCGAGCCGCAGTCCAGCGGCATTGGGGGCGGCGCGTTCATCCTCTATTGGGATGGCCAGCGTGTGCAGGCCTTCGACGGCCGCGAAGCCGCACCGGCAGGGGTGACGGAAACGTTGTTCCTGCAAGCGGATGGCTCGCCCATGCCGTTTCGTGCCGCGCAGATCGGCGGGCGCTCGGTGGGTGTGCCGGGCGTGCTGCGGGCGCTGAAACTGGCCCATGACCAGCATGGCAAACTGCCGTGGAAAGACTTGTTCGCGCCGGCCATCGCCCTGGCGCGCAATGGTTTCGCGGTCTCTGAACGCCTGCATACGCTGGTGGCCAGCGACCCCTTCATTGCCCGCGCGCCGGCCATGGCGAAGTACTTTCTGGATGATCAGGGCAAGCCGCTGGCCGTCGGCACAATCCTGCGCAACCCGGCGCTCGCGCAAACCTTCGAACGCATTGCAGAGCAGGGCGTCGATGCCTTCTATGGCGGTGAGATTGCCCAGGCCATGGTGGACGAAGTGCGTCGCCACGCAAATGCCGGGCAGTTGTCACTCGAGGATTTGCAGCGTTACCAGGCCAAGGAGCGCGAGCCGGTCTGTGGCCCATACAAGGCCTGGAACATCTGCGGCATGCCGCCGCCGTCGTCCGGCGGGGTGACCGTGTTGCAGACCCTGGGCATCCTCGACGCCCTGCAGCAGGCCTCGGCGCAACGCGACCTGGCCCGGCAGCCGCCACGCCAGGTGCCGTCCGTAGCAGGGCTCGAACCTACGCCACAGGCCGTGCACCTGATGGCTGAAGCCGAGCGCCTGGCCTACGCCGACCGTGCCCAGTACCTGGCCGACAGCGATTATGTGCCGGTGCCGGTGAAGTCATTGCTCGACCCGGCCTACCTCGCCGAGCGCGCCAGGCAGGTCGGCGAATACAGCATGAAGCGCGCCCGTCCGGGCACCCCGCAGGGTGCCAACCTGGCCCTGGCGCCCGACCGTTCGCCGCTGCGGATTTCCACCTCGCACCTGTCTGCTGTCGATGACAGCGGGCAGGCCCTGGCCATGACCACGTCGGTGGAGTCCGCCTTCGGTTCGCACCTGATGGTCGATGGCTTCCTGCTGAACAACCACCTGACCGACTTTTCGTTCCTGCCTGCGGAGAATGGCAAGCCGGTGGCCAACCGGGTGCAGCCTGGCAAGCGCCCGCTGTCGGCGATGGCGCCAACGCTGGTGTTCTCGCGTGCCTCCGGCGAACTGGTGGCGAGCCTCGGTTCGCCTGGCGGTTCGCAGATCATCGGCTACGTGAACAAGGCGCTGATTGGCCTGCTGGACTGGCATCTTGATCCGCAACAGGCGGCCGGCCTGCCTAACTTCGGCAGCCGCAACGCCGGTACTGAAGTGGAAGCCGGGCTGTTCAGCCCGGCGTTGATCCGCCAGTTGGCTGCGTGGGGCCACGAGGTCACGCCGATGACCATGACCAGTGGCCTGCAGATCATCCAGCGCAGCGGCCAAGGTTGGGACGGTGGTGCCGACCCACGGCGAGAAGGTGTGGCGCTGGGTGACTAGCGCGTTGCCGGGCCAGTAGTGGCGTGGTAGAAGTCAGTCTTGTCATGCAGCCGTTGAATACCAAGATGTCCATCAGCGTTAAATCGAATAGAGCCCTGTTCGACCTCGATCTGTTGCGCGCCATTGTCGTAGTGGCCGATTGCGGCAGTTTCACCACTGCCGCAGCACGCCTGCACTCGACCCAGTCGACCATCAGCCAGAAGGTGCGCCGCCTCGAAGACATGGTTGGCCACCGCCTGTTGGTGCGCGGCAACCGTGACGTGTTGCCGACCGACGCCGGGCAGACCTTGCTCGGTTATGCCCGGCACATGCTGGCGCTGAACGACCAGATGCTCGAAGCCCTGGCTGGGGCAATGGTCGGGGTCACCGTGCGTCTGGGGGTACCCGAGGATTTTGTCGGCGGGCGCACCACCAACGCGCTGTCGGCATTCAGCCGCCTGCACCCGCAGGTCAAGCTGGAGGTCACCAGCGGCCTGTGTCGCGACCTCAGCCAGGCCTACGACAACGGCGAGCTCGACCTGGTCCTGCTCAAGCAGCGGCGCAACAGCCGCGAGGGCGTGGCCTGCTGGCCTGAGCGCCTGCAGTGGATCGACAGTGCGCGCATGCCGGCGTTCGAGCTCGACCCGGTTCCACTGGTGACCTTCCCGCCACGCGGGCTGTACCGCGAGGACATGATCAGTGCCATCGAAGGCATGGGCCGGCGCTGGCGCATCAGCTTCACCAGTTCCAGCCTCAGCGGCATCCAGGCGGCGGTGGCCGACGGCATGGGCATCAGCCTGCTGCCACCGCGAGCGGCAACCGGTGAGCACCGGGTGCTGGGGCATGCACAAGGGTTGCCGGAGGTGGACAGCTACGAGATTGTCATCGTGCACAAGCAGACGGCGGATGTGATGGTCAAGGACCTGGCCGGGGTGATGAGCCAGTTGCTGGCGGGCGGGGGGATCTGACTCGGCCTTTGAATCTTGCACAAACCCTGTGGGAGCGGGCGTGCCCGCGAACACCGGCAGAGCCGGTGCCATACACCGCGGTGCCTGCTTCGCGGGCACGCCCGCTCCCACAGGGTCAGCATTTCAGGTCGATGGCTACGGCATGCCCAACCACTCCGGCAGCGCCAGCGAGATGAACGGCACATAGGTCACCAGCACCAGGAACAGCAGCAGAATCGACAGCCACGGCAGCGCCGCGCGAATCGTCTGCCCCAGGGTCAGCCCGGTCACGGCCGAGGTGACGAACAGGTTCAGCCCCACCGGTGGGTGCACCAGGCCGATCTCCATGTTCACCACCATCACGATGCCCAGGTGAATCGGGTCGATGCCCAGTTTCATCGCGATCGGGAAGAAGATCGGCGCCAGGATCAGGATGATCGCCGATGGCTCCATGAAGCTGCCGGCCACCAGCAGCACGATGTTGACCATGATCAGGAAGCCGATCGGCGTCAGCCCCTCGGACATCACCCACTGGGTGATCTGCTGGGGGATCTGCTCGGTGGTCAGCACATGGGCGAAAAGCATGGCGTTGGCGATGATGAACAGCAGCATGATGGTCAGCCGGCCCGACTCCAGCAGCACTTTCGGGCAGTCACGCAGGCGCATGTCCTTGTATACGAACAGCGCGATGAACGCCGAGTACACTGCCGCCACGGCCGCCGCTTCGGTGGGGGTGAACATGCCGCTGTAGATGCCGCCGAGGATGATCACCAGCAGCAACAGGCCCCAGAATGCGCGCCGGGCGGTGCTCAGCCATTCGGCGAAGCTGGCCCGCGGTTGTGCCGGTAGTTTCTTGATGCGGGCGACAACGTAGATGGTGATCATCAGGAATACGCCAAGCAAGATGCCTGGCACCACGCCGGCCATGAACAGCTTGCCCACCGAAGTCTCGGTGGCCGCCGAGTACACCACCATGACGATCGACGGTGGGATCAGGATGCCCAGGGTGCCGGCGTTGCAGATGATGCCGGCACCGAACTCGCGCGGGTAGCCGGAGCGCACCATGCCGGCCACGGCAATCGAGCCGACGGCGGCCACGGTGGCTGGCGACGACCCCGACAACGCCGCGAACAGCATGCACGCCAGCACTGCGGCAATCGCCAGGCCGCCGCGGATATGCCCGACGCAGGCGTTGGCAAAGTCGATCAGGCGTTGGGCCACGCCGCCGGTGGTCATGAACGCACCCGACAGCAGGAAGAACGGGATGGCCAGGAAGGTGTAGCTGTCGGAGGTCTCGAACAGCTTGATCGCCAGCGAGCTGAGCGAGTCCTGGCTGAACATCAGGATCGACAGCGCCCCCGACAGGCCCAGGGAGATGGCGATCGGCACGCCGAGGAACATGAACACGAACAGCAGCAGGAACAGGCAGATAACCGTCATCAGTGGTGCTCCTCACCGGGGTTGGCCAGCTTGCTGGCTTCGGCAGCCTCGTCGGCCAGGCCCAGGCCGTACTGGCGATGGGTGAACAGGCGGTAGAGGATTTCCAGGTAGCGGACAATCACCAGGGCGAAGCCCAACGGCACGATCAGCGCGATATGGCCGACCTTGATGCCATAGCGGTCGAGGTCCTCGGCGCCGATGCCGGCCACCAGCACTGCGCTGACCCACTTGATGCTGGCCACCAGGAACAACCCGGCGTAGGCCAGGCAGCAGGCGCAGGCGATCATCGCCAGCACCCGTTGCACCGGCTTCGGCGTGCGCCGCACCAGCACATCGACGCCGAGGTGGCCGGCGGTGCGCACGCCATAGGAGATACCGAAGAAGATCAACCAGCCGAACAGCGCCTTGGTCAGGGCGATGCTCCAGGTCATGTCCTGGGCATAGGCCATCAGGTGGTCGCCGATGCCGAGCAGCAGGTCGCTGGCGAAGGCCCAGTGATCACTGAGGGAGTAGAACATCGTGTAGAGGTTGTTCAGCGCCACGTAGAGGAAGGTCACCAAGGTCATGGCCGCCAGGAGGAAAGCGATCATGCCTTCCTCGAAGTGCTCCCAGACACGCCTGAGCGATTGCATAGGGATTCTCCAGACAGAGACAGGACGGGCCACCTGCACGGCAGGCGGCCGGGGTAGGGCGCAGGCAGGGTCAGGAGGCCTTGTTGGCGTCGTCGGCGGCCTTGATCAGCTCAGCGCCGATCTGCTCGGAGAACTTCTCCCACACCGGGCGCATGGCCTCACGCCATTGCTGGCGTTGCTCGGCGGTGAGCGGGTCGATCTCGCTGGTCTTGGCGTCGATGATCTTCTGCCGTGACGTCTGGTTGAGCGCTTCGGCCTGCTTGTTCACCTCGACGGTGACCTCGTCCATGATCGCTTGCAGCTCGCCGCGCACGTCCTCAGGCAGGCTGTTCCAGAATTTAGCGTTGGTGATCACCATGTAGTCGATCAGGCCGTGGTTGGTCTCGGTGAAGAAGGGCTGCACTTCGTTGACTTTCTGGCTCTCGTAGTTCGACCAGGTGTTCTCGGTGCCGTTGACGGTGCCGGTCTGCAGGCCCTGGTAGACCTCGGCGAAGCTCATCTTGCGCGGGTTGGCGCGGATCGCCCTGAACTGCTCTTCAAGCACACTGGAGGCCTGCACGCGGAATTTCAGGCCGCGGGCGTCCTTGGGCAGGATCACCTTTTTGTTCGCCGACAGTTGTTTCAGGCCGTTGTGCCAATAGGCCAGGCCACGGATTCCCTTGTCTTCCATCGAGGTCAGCAGCGCCTTGCCTTGCGGGCCTTGCTGAAAGCGGTCGACGGCGGCCAGGTCATTGAACAGGAACGGCAGGTCGAAGATCTGCACCTGCTTGTTGTAGTGCTCGAACTTGGCCAGCGACGGTGCCAGCATCTGCACGTCGCCAAGCAGCAGGGCTTCCATTTCCTTGCCATCGCCGAACAGCGACGAGTTGGGGTAGACCTCGACCTTGACCTTGTCCTTGAGCTGCGGGTCGGCGGCGACCATTTTCTGGAACATCAGCGCGCCCTGACCCTTGGGCGTGCTGTCGGCCACCACGTGGGCGAACTTGATGACGATGGGGTCGGCGGCCTGGGCCAGGCCGGCCATGGACACTGCGGCGGCGCAGAACAGCGCCTGGGTCAGCTTCAACATCGGTGTCACCTCTGATTTATTGTTGTAGGAGGAGTGGGGTAAAGATGGACCAACGGGCTGCGTATGGAGAATTAGCATTTGTATAAGGCGGCGTTCGGGTTTGCTTAACACCGTCACTTGTACCGGCCCATTCGCGGGCACGCCCGCTCCCACAGGTTCACGCAGTACCTGTGGGAGCGGGCGTGCCCGCGAAGAGGCCGGAATGTTCAGTCGAGATGCCCAGCCAGCAACCGCTGCGCGCGCAACACCACCGGCGCATCGACCATCTGCCCGTCCAGCTGGAAGGCCCCGGCGCCATTGGCTACTTCACTCGCCGCCAGCACCCGCCGCGCCCACGCCAGTTCCTCGGCACTGGGCGCCAGCGCTGCATGAATCACCGCCACCTGCTGAGGATGTATGCACAACGCCCCGCCATACCCCATGTCATAGGCATGCCGCACGGCCCGCTGCAGCCCCTCGGCATCGGCGATGGCCGGGAACACCCCATCCAGCGGCGGCGCCAGATCGGCCCCCCGCGAATGCAGCTGCACCGCCATGCGCGCCTGGTCGAGAAACTGCCGGGCCGCCTCGCTCTCGGTGTTCAACCTCAGGTCCAGGGCCAGGTCGAGGCTGCCGAATGACAAGCGCTCGACGCCTTCGGCTGCGGCAATCTGTGCCAGTGCCAGCAAGCCCTTGGCGCTCTCGATGATTGGCCATACCGGCTTGCCGCCGCGCCAGGCCAGCGCGACTTGAGTCGCGCTCTCCACCTTGGGCAACAGCAGCCCGGCGACCCCGCGCTGCTGCGCGCAGAAGGCCAGGTCGCTTGCGTGCTGCCGATGCTGCGGTGCATTTACCCGCACCCATACAGAGGCCTGCGGCGTGACCTGCAGGAACGCCGCCAGGTGGTCGCGGGCCTGCTGTTTCAGCGGCTCCTCGACGGCATCCTCGAAGTCGACGATCACCACATCGGCACCCGCCGCCAGCGCCTTGGCGAAACGTTCAGGCCGGCTGCCGGGCACGAACAGGGCGGAGCGTACCGCGTTCATACCACGCCTCCTGCGGCCAGGGTGGCGCGCTGTTCGGCGCTCAGGCCCAGCTCGGCGAGGATGCCCGCGGTGTGCTGGCCCAGCGCCGGCACGGCGTCCATGCGTGGGGTGAAGGCGGCATTGCGCCCCGGTGGCAGCAGCGACGGCAGCTTGCCAGCCGGGCTGTCCACTTCACGCCAGCTGTCGCGCGCCTGCAGTTGTGGGTGCTGCCACACGCCGTGCATGTCGTTGACCCGGGCATTGGCAATCTGCGCCTCTTCCAGGCGCGCCACCACCTCGTCGAGTGACAGCGCGGCAAAGCGCTCGACGATGAGCTGGCGCAGCACCTCTCGGTTCTCCGAGCGCTTGAAGTTGGCGTTGAAGCGCTCATCGCTGGCCAGCGCCGGGTCGAGCAGTACTTTTTCGCAGAACAGCGCCCATTCCCGTTCGTTCTGCAGGCCGAGCATGATCGTGCCGCCACCCCCGGTGGGGAACGGCCCGTAGGGGTAGATGGTGGAGTGCGATGCGCCCGCGCGCGGGGGTGGCGGCGCGCCGTTGTAGGCGTAATACATCGGGTAGCCCATCCATTCCACCAGGCTCTCCAGCATCGACACGTCGACGCGGCTGCCCAGGCCGGTCTTGTCGCGCAGCAGCAGCGCCGACAGCACACCGGTGTAGGCATACATACCGGCGGCGATGTCGGCGATCGAGCAGCCGGCCTTGGCCATCTCCCCATCGCCGGGGCCACCCGTCACCGACAGAAAACCGCCCTCGCTCTGGATCAGCAGGTCGTAGGCCTTCTTGTTTTCATACGGGCCGCCTGCGCCGTAGCCGGAAATGTCGCAGACGATCAGCCGTGGGAAGCGCGGGTGCAAGGCGTCGAACGACAGGCCCATGCGGGCGGCGGCGCCGGGTGCGAGGTTTTGCACGAGTACGTCGGCCTTGGCCAGCAGGGCATCGAGGATGCCGTCGGCGGCTTGCTGCTTGAGGTCGAGGGTCAGGCTTTCCTTGGAGCGGTTGGTCCACACGAAGTGCGAGGCCAGGCCGTCGACGCGTTGGTCGTAGCCACGGGCAAAGTCGCCGCTGCCAGGGCGTTCGACCTTGATCACGCGGGCGCCCAGGTCGGCCAGCTGGCGGGTGCAGAAGGGCGCGGCGATGGCATGTTCCAGGCTGACGACGGTGATGCCGTCCAGCGGGCGGGGTGCAGTTTGGGTCATGGGGTCACCTGTTCGTCATCAGTGCAGTGCGGCCAGCGAGCGCGCATCGCGCAGTTGCCAGACCTGCTCGATCAGGGCCTGGCCCTGGGCCGGGCTGCGGGCGCCTGAATAGGCCAGCAGGCGCAGGAACTTGGCTTCCAGCTCCGGGCGTGAAAGGGTGTTGCCGGGGTCGCCCTTGGGCTCGTCGATGCTGGCGCTGAAGCGGCGGCCATCGGTGCAGGTGACCTCGACCCGGCCCAGCCAGCGGGCCGGGTAGGCGGCATCCACTTCAGGGTCCAGCTGCATCTGCACTTTTTCGCGAAAGCGCGCGACCTGAGGGTCGCCCAGCGCCAGGTCGCGGAACTCGATGAGCTGCGCGCTGCCGTGCACGGCTATCAGGCCTAGCACGGTGCCCATGGAAAACTTGGCCTGGTGCACGGTAGTGGGTGTGACGACCCGGCCGAGCACATCGATGGCGCCCTGGTGCACACGGGTGACCACCGTGGCGATCTGCTCATGGGTCAAGCCCTCGCGTTGCATCAACAGCAGCAGCGCATCGGCGGCGGGGTGGGTATGACGGCACGAGGCGTGGAACTTGAACGAGGTTTCCGCCAGCGCCCAGCGCGTGCCCAGGCGGTCGTTCAGGCGCGCCGGGTCGGCGTCACTGGACATCCCGGCAGCCAGGCCCTGGTCACCTTCGAGAATATTGCGCGCGCCGGTCAGGCCATCGGCGGTCAGGTAGGCGGCGAGCAGGCCATCGGCGGCGGCCTTGGCGGTGTGCAGTTGCTTGGAGTCGGCCGCATCGCGGAGGAACTCCCACAGCCCGGCCGCCTGGGTGCCGGCGCTGCCGAGCAGGTTGATGAACTGTGCCTTGTCGAAGCCCAGCAGCTTGCCTACGCCCACAGCAGCGGCCAGGGTGCCGACAGTGGCCGTGGTGTGGAAAATGCGATAGTGCGAACGGCCGAGGAACTCACCGATGCGGATGCCTGCCTCATAGCCGGCGACGCTGGCCAGCAGCAGTTCCTGGCCCGACTTGCCGAGGTCCTGGGCCGCTGCCAGCACGGCGGAGAACACCACGGTGGCCGGGTGCAGCACCGAACGGTTGTGCAAGTCGTCCTGCTCTACCAGGTGTGAGGCAGCGCCGTTGACCAGCGCGGCGAAGTAGGGCGATGAACTGCGCCCGCTGGTCAGCACGCGGGCGCTGCCTTGGGTAGGGCCCATGCGCTCGGCGTAACGCTCGAACAGCGGGATCGGGTGCGCACCCTGGCTGGCCAGGGCCGAGCCGAGCCAGTCGAGAAACAGGTCTTCAGTGCGCTCCAGCACATGGCCGGGGATGTGCGCGTACTGCAGGTCGGCGAGGAAACCCGCCAGGGCTTGGGTAGCTTGCATGCGCGTGCCCTCAGAAGCTGCGTGGCAGCTCGAGCAGGTGCTCGGCCACGTAGGACAGGATCAGGTTGGTTGAGATCGGCGCCACCTGGTACAGGCGGGTTTCGCGGAACTTGCGCTCGACGTCGTATTCGCAGGCAAAGCCGAAGCCGCCGTGGGTCTGCAGGCAGGCATTGGCTGCCTCCCACGAGGCTTTGGCCGCCAGGTACTTGGCCATGTTGGCGCTGGCTCCGGCGTTCTGCCCACTGTCGTACTCGGCGCAGGCGCGCCAGCGCATCAGGTCGGCGGCCTCGATCTCGATATGGGCTTCGGCGATAGGGAATTGCACGCCCTGGTTCTGCCCGATCGGGCGGCCGAACACCACGCGGTCACGGGCGTAGGCGCTGGCCTTCTCGATGAACCAGCGGCCATCGCCGATGCACTCGGCGGCGATAAGGGTGCGCTCGGCATTGAGGCCGTCGAGGATGTAGCGGAAACCCTTGCCTTCCTCGCCGATCAGGCTGCTGGCCGGCAGTTCGAGGTTGTCGAAGAACAGCTCGTTGGTCTCGTGGTTGACCATGTTGGCGATCGGTTGCACGGTCAGGCCGTTACCGATGGCCTCGCGCAGGTCGACGAGGAAGATCGACATGCCCTCGGACTTTTTCTGCACCTGGGGCAAGGGCGTGGTGCGCGCCAGCAGGATCATCAGGTCCGAATGCTGGATGCGCGATATCCACACCTTCTGGCCATTGATCACGTACTTGTCGCCCTGGCGCACGGCAGTGGTCTTGATCTTGGAGGTGTCGGTACCGGTGGTGGGTTCGGTCACGCCCATCGACTGCAGGCGCAGTTCGCCGCTGGCGAGCTTGGGCAGGTAGTGGCGCTTCTGTTCTTCGCTACCGTGGCGCAGCAGGGTGAACATGTTGTACATCTGCCCGTGCACGGTGCCGGAGTTGCCACCGCACGCGTTCACCTCTTCGAGGATCACCGACGCTTCGGCCAGGCCCAGGCCCGAGCCGCCGTACGCTTCGGGGATCATGGCCGACAGCCAGCCGGCGTCGGTCATGGCTTTGACGAAGGCTTCGGGGAAGCCCTTGTGTTCATCGATCGTGCGCCAGTAGCTGGCGTCGAACTCGGCGCACAGGGCGCGCACGCCTTCCCGGATGGCGTTGAGGTCATCGCTGTCGTACGTCTGCATTGGGGTGGTCCCTGTCTGGTCTCAGTCGAAAAGCACGTCGGCGCTCTGCGCCACGCCGTTGGCATTGCCGGCCCACAGCTGGGCCTGGCCGGGTGCGCTGATGCGCCCGGCCACTTCGAACGAGGTCGGCACGGTCAGCGGGCGCACGCCGCGGTAGGCGAAGCGGCGCACATGTTTGCCAGGGTTGGCGCGGATGAAGGCGCGCAGGTTCAAGGTGGCGATCATCGGCCCGTGTACGACCAGGCCGGCGTAGCCTTCGGTTGCGCTGACGTAGGGGAAGTCGTAGTGGATCCGATGGCCGTTGAAGGTCACGGCGGAATAGCGAAACAGCAGGGTCGGCGTTGGTGTGACCGCCTCGCTCCAGTCGGCTGGCATCTCGGCTGCTGCGCTTTCAAGCTTGGGCGGGTTGGCTTCGCGGTAGACGATGTCCTGTTCCTCGCGCACGCACAGCTGGCCGTGTTGCGAGTAGTCGTGGCGCACGGTGACGAACAGCAGGGCGCCAGTGCGGCCGTGCTTCTCCTCGATGTGCAGGATGGTCGACAGGCGATGGGCTTCGGCTCCGACGGTGAGCGGGGCGATGAACTCGACCCGGCCCCCGGCCCACATGCGGTTACGGTTATCGGCCGGGGGCAGGAAACCGCCGCGTAGCGGGTGGCCGTCTGTGCCCAGTTGTGATTCGGCCACTGGCTCCTGGAAGAAGCACCACATCCACAGCGGTGGCAGCGGTTGGCCGACGGCTGGGGCGGTTTCGCCGAAGGTGGCGGCGATGCGCTTGATCAGGTTGCGGCTGAACTCATCGACGGCTTCTTCCGTGCGGCCTATCCAGGCACTGTAGTCGATGGGCGGGTGGAGAGCAGTCATAACCAGGGGCCTCTGCATTTGTTGTTATGGGCCGATCATGCGAGGCGCTTGGCATTCTGTGAATTTGCATTTGTGTAAGGCAGCGTTCATGTATGCTGAACGCCTTCGCCTCGACCGGAGCTCCCCATGCATTTCGACCTGGCAGACTTGCGGCTTTTCATCCACATCGGCGAATCGCCGAGCCTGACCCAGGGCGCACGCCGGGCGTTTCTCTCGCCGGCCGCCGCCAGCGCACGGATCAAGGCGCTGGAGGCGCAGCTCGATACACGTCTGCTGTACCGCGACAGTCGTGGTGTCGAGTTGACCCCGGCGGGGCACAAGCTGCTGATGCATGCCCGCCTGATCATGCGCCAGGTCGACTACCTGAAAGCCGAGTTCACCCAGTTCGGCACCGACCTTGCCGGGCATATTCGCATCTTCGCCAACACCACTGCGGTCACCGAGTTCTTGCCCGAAGTGCTGGCCGGCTTCTTGGCCAAGCGCCCTGGCGTGACGGTAGACCTGCAGGAGCGCCTGTCGCGGGATATCGTGCGCGGTGTGCTCGATGGCAGCAGCGACATGGGTATCATCGCCGGGCCTGTGGAGGCGAGCGGCTTGCAGGTGATGCATTTCAGCACCGACCGCCTGGTGCTGATCGTCCCGGCGGGTCATGAACTGGCAGGTCGCAAGCGGGTGACCCTGAAGCAGACCCTGGACTTCCAGCACATCGGCCTGCACGACGGCAGTACCTTGCTGAGCTTCCTGCGCGACCATGTGGAGCGCATGGGGTTGAACCTGTCGTTGCGTATCCAGCTGTCGAGTTTCGAGGCGATCTGCCGGCTGGTAGAGGCGGGGGTGGGCATCGGCATCATCCCTGAGTCGGCGGCGCTGCGGCACAGCCAGACCATGGAACTGGTGACCATCAGCCTGGATGAGCCGTGGGCGGTGCGCGAGCGGAGCATCCTGGTGCGGGAGCTGGATGCGCTGCCGGGGACGGTGCGAGCGTTGATTGCGACGTTGATGCCAGAAGCGTGATGTCAGCGGCGCTAGCCGCTTCTTGCTCTTGCTCTGTTTTTGCTTTGGCTTCTAAGCGCGCGGTAGTTCAGGCGACGCAGATTGCGACTTCAGGAGGCCGAACGGAGGTCTTGCGGAGGGAGGTGACGGGCATGGATGCCCGTCAAGCGCTGGGCCCCAGGATGGGGCCTGCAGCGCGGTCCTCCCGGGAGCAAGACCGGAGTGAGGGGACCCCGGAGCGTAGCGTAGGGGCCGGATGATGGGAGCGGGCGGCTTTGGTTACTTTGGCCAAGACCAAAGTAACCCGCCGTAAGGGCGGAAAGGTGACTGTGCGCCACCATCGCAAATGAATGCGCACCTGATCTGAAAGCCAAAGCCAAAGCCAAAGCCAAAGCCAAAGCCAAAGCCAAAGCCAAAGCCAAAAGCCAAAAGCCAAAAGCTCGACTGCGGTGGTTTTGATTCAGTCGAGTACATTCATTTGCCATGGCGACGCAC